>CAZXHW010000030.1:0-19249 GCA_964639915.1 uncultured Heliomicrobium sp. | reverse complement strand
ATTACAGTGTATTGCGGCGGACAAATCCCTTTCGGCGATCGCAGCCAGATTGCGGCAAGCTTGAATCTGCCGGAAGACAATATCCGCGTCATCAATTGTCTGATCGGCGGAGCCTTCGGCGGCAAGGAAGACGTGTCTGTGCAGATTCACGCAGCGCTGGCCGCGCAAGCCACAAATCGTCCGGTCAAAATGGTGCTTAGCCGCAAAGAATCTTTGATGGTGCATCCTAAACGCCACGCCACGCGCATCAAGATGAAAACCGGCGCACGCAAAGACGGGACGATTACGGCGCACGAAGCTGAAATCTGGGGCGACGGCGGCGCGTATGCCAGTTTGAGCAGTCACGTCATGCTGCGCGCGACGACGCACGCAGCAGGCGCTTACGAAGTCAAAAACGTCAAAGTGGACACTTTTGCGATGTACACCAACAACGTGCCGTCGGGCGCGTTTCGCGGCTTCGGCGTGACGCAAAGCGTTTTTGCGATGGAAAGCCAGATGGATCAACTGGCCGAAGCCTTGGGCATTTCGCCCGTCGAAATTCGCCGCAAGAACGTCTTGAATTACGGCAAGCAAACGCTGGCCGGACAGGTCATGCACGAAAGCTGTGGCTTGGCCGATGCGCTGGAAACCGTCGCCGCCGAAATGGAAAACCATCCGTTTGTTGCCATCGAAGGCGACAAACGTCGCGCGTGGGGCGTCGCTACGGCGTATAAAAATACAGGCTTTGGCAGCGGCGCTTACGATGCCGCCGGAGCCGAAGTTGAACTTTTTGCCAATGGGCGCGCAGCCGTTCGTGCTGGAGCAGCCGAAATCGGACAAGGTTTGGTTGGCGTGCTGGCGCAGGTTGTCAGCGAAGAACTCGGAGTGCCGTATGACAAAGTTGACGTGCTGGTTGCCGACACAGACCGCACGCTGGATTGCGCGGCGACGACGGCTTCGCGGCAGACTTACGTCACAGGCAACGCCGCACGTTACGCCAGCAAGGAAGTCCGCAAGCTACTTTCGCTAAAAGCCGCCGAAATGCTGGGCGCTCCGCCTGATGAATTGCTGTTCGCCGATGGACTGATTAAAAACAACGGCCACAGTGTTGAACTCGCCGAAATCGTCAGGATGATGCGCCGCGAAGGCCACTTGCCGAAAATGAGTTATCAATATGTCGCGCCGATGTGTGAGCCGTACCATCACTTCGCTTTCGGCTTCGGCGCGCAAGCCGTGCTGGTCGAGGTGGATGTTAAAACCGGCGAGACGAAAGTGCTGAAAGTTATTGCGGCTAGCGACGTCGGTCGCGTCATTAACCCGCTGGCGTTGCAAGGACAGGTGGAAGGCAGCATCTCGATGGGCTTGGGAATGGCGCTTCAGGAAAACTTCGTGATGAAAGACGGCTTCGTGCAAACCGACACCTTGAAGAAATGTAACTTGCCGGAAATTGGCCAAACGCCGGAAGTGATTTCCTTTTTCATCGAACACGAAACCAAAGACGGCCCATACGGCGGCAAAGGCGTCGGCGAACTGGCTTCGATTCCGACAACGCCAGCAATCATCAATGCGATTTACAATGCGACCGGCGTGCGTTGTTACAATTTACCCGCTGACAAAAAATGGCTGAAGGCGGCCCTGAACGCCAAGTAACAACTCTGCTATCCGGGGATGACTATGATCGGTCTGACTCTTCTTGCTCTGCTGCTAATCCAAGACCCGCAAATTCCTCCGATCGGAATCATTGATTTTTACGGACTGCGGAACGTTACAGAGAAGCAGGTCCGAGAAGCGCTTCAAATCAAAGAAGGCGATGTGCTGACAGAAGAGCCGAAAGGTGCAAAGCGCAGGGTAGAAGCGATTCCGGGCGTTGCTGAAGCGCGTTTCAACTTTGGCTGTTGCGAAGCTGGTAAGGCCACCCTATATGTTGGAATTCGAGAAAAAGGTGCTCCCGCGCTGGCTTTTCGCCCCGCTCCGCAAGGAAACGTTCGACTCTCGTCAGAGATCACGCAGGCAGGCGAAGCATTTCAAAAGGCTTTAACGACCGCCGTCTTAAGTGGCAACGCAAGCGAGGATGATTCGCAAGGGCACGCGCTGACAAATGATCCTGCCACTCGCGCAATACAAGAACGCTTCATCATGTTTGCCGCACGTGACCTGAAACTGTTGCGTGATGTTCTGGAAAATTCGTCTGACGCAGAGCATCGCGCATTAGCGGCACAAGTGATTGCCTACGCCAGAGATAAACAATCTGTGGTGAACGATCTTGTCAAAGCTACGCGAGACCCGGCGGACAACGTGCGAAACAATGCCACGCGCGCCTTGGCGGTGATGGCGGAATCAGCGAATCAAAACCCAAAACAGCCAATCCGAATTCCCGCGCGTCCATTCATCGAAATGCTGAATTCTGTGGAATGGACCGACCGCAACAAGTCTTCTTTGGCGCTGCTTAAATTGACAGAACACCATGATCCTGCTGTGGTTTCAGAACTTCGTCTAAAAGCGCTTCCTTCCCTGATTGAAATGGCCCGTTGGAAAGCGAAGGGGCACGCGTATGCCCCGTTTTTCCTTTTAGGCCGGGTTGCTAGATTTCCAGACAAGGAAATTAATGAAGCCTGGGAACATGGCGACAGCGCACAGTTCATTCAGGCAGCAGTCAAAAGGACAAAAGCGAATTAAACGGAACGAGGAATTGACATGGCTAGGGTCATTTTCGGCCCTACGTTTAAAGAGATGCTTCATCCGAGCGCGATTGATCCGGCTATTAGAATGTGTCAGGCAAAAGATGGAGCAAGTGATAAACTCTCGATAACATGGCGAAATCAGGAGGCGATCTGATTAGCCGGAAAAACCGTCTGATAGATTGGACAACCGATGATGAGTGATGAAATGAGACGACTGATTGAGCGAGCGGTGCTGGCATTGAAAACCGCTGGCGCACGCGAAGTATATCTTTTCGGCTCAGCGGCGCGCGGGGAGATGCGCGAGAATTCCGATATTGATTTGGCGGTGTCTGGCTTGCCACCAGAACGGTTTTATCGCGCCGGAGCTGCTGCGGAAGACGCACTTGGGCGGTCGCTGGATTTAGTGGATTTAGATGAGATCACGCCATTCACACAATACTTAAAAGAAGAAAGCGAGTTGTTGCGTGTCGGATAAATTGCGCAAACAGATTGCCGTCGAACTTCAGCAATTGAACCGTTTGGTCGAAGTTCATCGGCCATTGCTCGCCAAGTGCGTGGGTGAATCGCCCAGCGAAATTGAAATTTCAGCATTGGCCGCAATGCTCCATTCCTTTTACACCGGTATCGAGAACATCTTTAAGCGCATCGTTTTGGAATCAGGCGGAACTTTGCCGTCAGGCGAAGCTTGGCATCGTGACTTGCTGGATGCGATAAGCAATCCGCGCCCACCAAACTCTTCTGTGATTTCTCCTCATTTGCACGATCGGTTGCGTGAATACCTACGTTTTCGCCACGTGTTTCGCCAAGCCTATTCGTTCGATTTGCGCTGGGACAAGATGACCTCGCTGGTGCTTGAATGCGAAGAGACATTGCAGTTGCTGGAAGCGGAACTTGGCGATTTACTGCCAACAAGTAATGAGGCGTTGAAATGACCAGAGCCATTTTCGGTCCCACCTTTGAAGAAATGCTCCATCCGAGCGCAATTGATCCGGCAGTGCGGCAGCGCGCTGTTAAAGCCGCGACCGAAGCGCCGCTTGATCCGATCAACCTGTACAACATCACCTGGCGCGGCGTGGATGACCAGATCAAATACGAAGTGCTGCCCAAAGAACTGACCGGCGTCGAAGCGCCGATTGTCGTTTTGTACGGACGCGATTTCCCAACCGGCGCGCACAAAGTCGGCGCAGCGTATTCGGTGATTGCCGAAGCTTTGCTGTTTGGCCAAGTAGACATTGACCAGCACACGGTCGTCTGGCCCAGCACGGGCAATTACGGCATTGGCGGCGCGTGGGTCGGCGGGCGCGTCGGCGCAAAATCCATCGTCGTATTGCCCGAAGGCATGAGCCGCGAACGTTTCGAGCGCATTGAAAGTTACGGCGCCGAAGTCATCAAAACGCACGGAGTTGAATCGAACGTCAAAGAGATTTACGACAAGACCTGGGAACTGCGCCGCGATCCGAACATTCGCATCCTGAATCAGTTTGAGGTGATGGGAAATTACCGGTTTCATTATCACGTCACCGGCAACACGATTGTTGAACTGGCGGCGGAACTGAAAGCGCAAGGCATTGGCGATGGCTCGATTGCGGCCTTCACTTCGGCGATGGGCAGCGCCGGAACAATTGCGGCGGGCGACCGCATCAAACAAGTCTGGCCGGATGCGCGCACCGTGGGCCTGGAACCGATTCAATGCCCGACGCTTTACAACAATGGCTACGGCGGGCACGACATTCAAGGCATCGGCGACAAACACGTCACCTGGGTTCACAACGTGTTGAACATGGACGCGATCATGTGTCTGGACGACATTGAGTGCAAAAAAGGCTTGCAGGTGTTGACGAGCGTTGCTGGGCAGGAAACGTTGGCGCGACGGTACGGCATTCCCGAAGCCAGGTTGCAACAGCTTGGCACGATCTTCGGCATTTCGGGCGTCTGCAATGTGCTCGGCGCAATCAAGGCGGCGAAGCATTACGGTCTTGGCAAGCAGGACGTGGTCGTCACCATCTGCACCGATGCGATTGATCGTTACCATTCGGTGATGGAATCCATGGTCGAATGTTACGGCCCGATAGATGACGCACGAGCAACGGCTTATGTCGAAGCGATTTTCCACGGAGTCAAAACCGACTGGATCAAAGACGGCACGCCCGATGTGCGTCGCCAGTGGCATAACTTGAAATACTTCACGTGGGTGGAACAACAAGGAAAAACCGTCGAAGAACTGGATGCACAACTTGATCCTGAATGGTGGATCAAACATCAGCAGTTGATTCCCGAAATGGATGCACGAATTAAAGCTGCGCGCACAGAGTGATTCATCAAACATGATTCGCCTGAAAATTTGCCAAAGACCAATGTAAACAGGAGACATCACCCAAAATGCAACGACGCACTTTCATCAAGTCAGCGACCGGAGCCGGAGTCGGCGCGTTGGCGGCTTCGCGGTTGAGTCTGGCCGCGGACGCCGAAATCGAGATCGCAGTGGACAAACCGGGAACGGTTATCAATCCGCACATCTATGGGCATTTCATCGAACACCTGGGCGGCGTGATCTATGACGGCATCTGGGTGGGGCGCAATTCCAAGATTCCGAACATTGACGGGATGCGCAAGCAATTCATTGACGACATGAAGCGTCTTGGCGCTCCGAACTTGCGCTGGCCCGGCGGCTGTTTTGCCGATGGGTATCATTGGCGCGATGGCCTTGGTCCGGCAGCCAAACGTCCGCGCACCTACAGCTATTGGGAAAGTTACATGCCGCCCGGCAAGCATGCGACGGAACCCAACCAGTTCGGCGTGCATGAGTTTATGCGGCTCTGCCGGTTGACTGGCGCGGAACCTTACCTGGCGGCCAACGTTGGTTCGGGCACGCCCCGGGAGTTTCACGACTGGGTTTCTTATTGCAACGCTCCGGTAGGAACCGAAAGCCTGGCGGATGAGCGTGCGGCCAACGGCGTCAGGGAGCCGTTCGGCGTAAAGTACTGGGGGGTCGGGAACGAATCCTGGGGCTGCGGCGGCGATATGAAACCGGGCGAATACGCCACCCAGTATCGCCAGTTCGTCACACAGTTTCCGGCCTATGTGAAGCCGTTTCTGGTGGCCACCGGGCCGCGCGGACATTCACGCGATATGGACCTGGCTTGGACGGATGGATTTTTCGCGGCAATGCAGGGCGGCCATCGCAGCCCAGTGCATGGCTTCTCGCTGCACTTCTACTCCGATTTTCGCACCAACAAAACACGTGTGGCGGATTTCAAAGCGGCGGACTGGTACGCCGTGCTGCTGGAAGGGTTGCGCACCGAAACGGTGATGAATGCGCATTGGGACATCATGGGGAAATACGACCCGCAACACCACACGAAATTCGTGCTTGATGAATGGGGCGTCTGGTATCAGCCGGGCGAAGAGATCAGGCCCGATTACATCCTGAGCCAACCCGTCACGTTGCGCGACGCGCTGCACACGGCCATCACGTTCGACATCTTCAACCGGAACGCCGACAAGCTCGAAATGGCCAACGTCGCCCAGACGGTCAACTGTATTCACTCGCTCTTTCTGGCGCTCGAAGACAAGTACACGCGCACGCCACCGTTTTACGTGTTTGAAATGTATCGGCCACATATGGGCGCACGGCTGACGCCGATGCAGATTCGCGGCGCTGAACTGACTGTCCCAACCCAGGAAGGCACAGCGAAAATGGCGATGCTCACGGGGTCCGCCTCGATCCGCGAGAAACGCTTGACAGTCACACTCACGAACCCATCACTGGACGCGCCGGTCAACGCGCGCATACGGTTGGCAGGCGGCGCGCGGGCCAGCGAAGCCCGTGGCGTGGCGCTGACGCACAGCGATATGCGCGCCCGGAATACCTTCCAAAATACAGACGAAGTCAAACCGTCAGCGCTACCCGTCAATATCAACAATGATGGTGTCGTGGTCGCGGTTCCCAAACAAGCGGTTGTCGCCCTGGACATTCAACTCGCCTGAAACTCTCAACAGGTTTCATTGGCATGTAGTGAATGCCAAAAGTTCAACAGTGATTTTGAGATGAATAACGTCGCCGGTTTCAAATGCCTCGAATGCGCGCGCACGTTCCAAGTGGACGAGATCAAATACGTTTGCCCAGCGTGCGGCGGCAATCTGGATGTGCTTTACGATTATGAACAAATCGCCGCGCGAATCAGCAAAGCCGCGCTCGCCGCAGATCGCAATTTCACCATCTGGCGTTATCGCCCGTTGTTGCCGATTGAAGATTCGTCAATCGTTCCGCCGCTCAGCGTAGGCTGGACGCCCCTGTATGACGCGCCGCGCCTGGCTGATGAATTCGGCGTGCGGCAAGTTTTGGTCAAAGACGACGGGCGCAATCCCACCGCGTCGTTCAAAGATCGTCCGAGCGCGCTGGCTGTGGTCAAAGCGCAGGAAGCGGGCGCAACCGTGGCAACAACGGCTTCGTCCGGCAACGCGGGCGCGGCACTGGCCGGAATGTGCGCCAGCGTCGGGCTGAAATCCGTTATCTTCGTTCCGGCGACAACGCCCGCCGCCAAAGTCGCGCAACTGCAAATTTACGGCGCGACGGTCGTGCTGGTTGAAGGCAGTTACGAACAAGCTTGTGAGTTGTGCCTGGCGGCTTCGGAACGGTTTGGCTGGTATCAGCGGACCACGGGTTATAACGCCTTCACCGCCGAAGGCAAAAAAACCGCCGCGCTGGAAATCGCCGAACAATTGAATTGGCAAGTTCCCGACCGTGTCATTGTCGGCGTCGGCGACGGCAACATCATCGGCGGGTTGTGGAAAGGCTTTTGTGACTTGCAGCAGTTGGGCTGGATTGATCGCATTCCTAAATTGACCGGCGTGCAAGCGGCGGGCGCTGCGCCATTGGTCGCCGCTGTGAATGGTGACGGTGTGATTCGCCCTGTTGAAGGCAAAACGATTGCCGATGGCATCAACGTAGGTGATCCACGCGATGGCACGCGGGCAATGCGGGCAATGCGCGAAACAGGCGGCGGAGCAATTGCCGTCAGCGACGAAGAAATCATTGCTGCCATTCCCCGGCTGGCGCGCGCGACTGGCGTCTTTGCTGAGCCCGGTGCGGCGGCAGCCTTCGCAGGATTCGTCAAATTGCGCGAACAAGGCGTGATTCAATCCGATGAACGTGTGGTGCTGATCAGCACCGGCAGCGGATTGAAAGACATCAACACCGCGCGGCGTTCGGTCGGCGAACCACTTTGCGTTCAACCTGACGTGTCGGAACTGGATAAGCTAAGTGGTTAGCTTTCACCTCTAAACTGCCTCCCACGAAGCCGCACGAAGAGGCACGAAGAAAGACAAGGCTATTGCTGAATCCCTCGTGTTTTCTTCGTGTTACTTCGTGGGAGAAAGTGTTTTTCTTATGCTCATCACCAACGCCACACTTATCACTTGGGGCGCGCCAAATCAGATTCTGGAAAAGCACGCGCTGTATGTAGAAGGCGACCGCATTGTCGAACTCGGTTTGTCGTCAGAACTCGAAGCTAAATACCCGCAAGCAGAAAAACTCGATGCGCGCGGCCAGTTCGTCATGCCCGGCAACATTTGCTCCCACACGCATTTTTACGGAGCCTTTGCGCGCGGGATGTCCATTCCGGGCGCTGCGCCCAAAGACTTTCCGGAAATTCTGGATCGGTTGTGGTGGCGGCTGGACAAGACTTTGACGATGGAAGACGTGCGCTATTCGGCGCTGGTTTGCTTGATTGACGCGATCAAACACGGCACAACGACGCTGATTGACCATCACGCTTCGCCCAGCGCGATTGACGGTTCGCTGGATGTGATTGCCGAAGCTGTAATGCAAGCGGGTTTGCGCGCCTGTCTGTGTTATGAAGTCACCGACCGCGATGGCGAAGCGAAAGCAAAAGCCGGAATTGCTGAAAACCTGCGCTTCATCAATTCCCAACTCCCAACTCCCAACTCCCAGCTTGCTGCTACATTCGGTTTGCACGCTTCCCTGACGCTTTCCGATGCGACGCTGGAAGCTTGCCGCGATGCTTGGAGCGGCGGCTTTCACATTCACGCCGCCGAACACGAATCCGATCAGTACGACAGCCTGCAAAAAAGCGGCCTGCACGTGATTGATCGCCTGCACAAGTTCGGCATTCTGGGCAATCGCTCCATCGTCGCGCACGCCGTCCACATTGATCACCGCGAAGCCGACTTGCTTGCCGAAACCGGCACTTGGGTGACGCATCAACCACGATCGAATATGAACAACGCCGTGGGCGCAGCGGACGTGGAAGGCTTGCTGCGGCTGGGCGTGAAAGTCGGTTTGGGCAACGACGGCTTTTCCAATGCGATGTGGGACGAATGGAAAGCGGCCTACCTTTTCCACAAAGCCGCGCATCGCGATCCGCAACGAATGAACGGCGCGACCGTCGCCGAAATGGCTGTGACCAACAACGCCGCGCTCGCCAACGTCTTCTTTCCCCAAGCACCGCTGGGCGTGCTTGCGCCGGGCGCATTTGCCGACATCATCTTTGTGGATTACCACCCAACGACGCCGCTCAGCGCGGGCAATCTGCCGTGGCACATTCTGTTCGGCCTTGAAAATTCGATGGTGACGACAACCATTTGTTCCGGCAAAGTACTGATGAAAGATCGGCAACTGTTATTTTTGGACGAAGCAGAAATCACAGCCAGAAGCCGAGAGCTTGCAGCAAAGATGTGGCAACGAATTGCAGTTTGAAAGGTAAAAATCTTGAACGCCCGTCCTTAGGGCCAGCTAGACAATCTCCATTTGGTGTTGTAAAACGCCCTCTAGTTTCCCACTTTAGCCACAAGGACTTCGCAATCAATGAAATTCGGCGTTGTCATCTTTCCCGGCTCGAACTGTGACCATGACACTTACCACGTCATCAGCAAGGTGGTCGGCCAACCTGTTGACTTCATTTGGCATAAGGAAACTGACGTTGACCGTTTTGACGCGATTATTTTGCCCGGAGGATTTTCCTACGGCGATTATCTGCGTAGCGGTGCGATTGCCCGGTTTTCGCCTGTTATGAAGTCCGTCGTTGAATTTGCCAACCAGGGCGGCCTGGTACTGGGCATCTGCAATGGTTTCCAGATTCTGTGCGAATCCGGCTTGCTGCCGGGCGCACTGCTCAGGAACCGCGATCTGAAATTCGTCTGCGAACACATCAATGTTCGCGTCGAACAGACCGATACGGCTTTCACTGGCGCATACAAATCCGGCCAGGTGCTGAGCCTGCCCATCGCGCATGGCGAAGGCAATTACTTCTGCGATGAAACAACGCTGGCCGAACTGGAAAGCGGAGATCAGGTGATTTTCCGTTACAGCACGCCCGACGGCCAAATCACAGATGAATCCAATCCGAATGGTTCCTTGCAAAACATCGCGGGCATCTGCAATCGAGAGCGAAATGTTTTGGGATTGATGCCGCACCCGGAACGCGCCGCTGAAAGCATGCTTGGCTGCAAGGACGGGCGCGCGATGTTTCTTTCCATGGCAGACGCGTTAACGACTATTCTGAAAGCGCGCGCCTAAAACCAATTCTTGATTTTGGATTGTTGATTTTGAATCGGAAGAAGAATGATTCAACGAAATTCAAATTTCAAAATTCAAAACCCAAAATAATAATGATTACTCCTGAAATTCTGGGTCAGCACAACATTTCGCCCGAAGAATACGAACGCATCAAACAGTTGATGGGCCGCGAACCAAACTTCACTGAACTGGGAATCTTTTCAGTAATGTGGTCGGAGCACTGTTCGTACAAATCCTCCAAAGTACATCTTCGCCGATTGCCCACAACCGGCGAATGCCTGGTGCAGGGACCGGGCGAAAACGCAGGCATCGTTGACATAGGCGATGGCTGGTGCGCCGCGTTCAAGATTGAATCGCACAATCACCCGTCGTTCATCGAACCGTATCAAGGCGCGGCAACCGGCATCGGCGGCATTTTGCGCGACATTTTTACGATGGGTGCGCGGCCCGTGGCAGCAATGGACAGCCTGCGCTTCGGTCCGATTCGGGACGAGGAAGTGGACAAATCGAAAGAACAGACTTCGGCAAAATCCATCTCTCGCAATCGGCGAATTATGGCCGGCGTGGTGAAAGGCTTGGGGGATTACGGCAACGCGTTCGGCGTGCCAACGGTCGGTGGCGAAGTCTATTTCGATCCGTGTTATTCGCTGAATCCGCTGGTCAATGCCTTTGCGCTGGGCTTGGTGCGGCGCGAGCAGATTTTTTACGGCAAAGCTGAAGGCGTCGGCAATTCGGTGATTTACGTCGGAGCCAAAACCGGGCGCGACGGCATTCACGGCGCAACAATGGCTTCCGCTGAATTCGACGAAGCCGCGATGGAAAAACGCCCGACCGTGCAAGTCGGCGATCCGTTTTCAGAAAAATTGCTGCTGGAAGCGTGCCTGGAAGCCATGCGCGCCGGAGCCATTGTCGGCATTCAGGATATGGGCGCGGCTGGATTAACGTCGTCTTCGTGCGAAATGGGCGCGCGCGCTGGCAATGGAGTTGAAATCAATCTTGATCTGGTTCCGCAGCGGGAAACCGGAATGACGGCGTATGAAATGATGCTGTCGGAATCGCAGGAGCGAATGCTGATCGTTTCCGAAAAAGGCCATGACCGTCAGGTGCTGGAAATTTTCCATCGCTGGGACTTGGACGCCGTCATCATCGGAAACGTGATCGCAGAGCAAAAGCTTCGCGTGTTACACAAAGGGGAAATCGTCGCCGAGATCCCCAATCTGGCGCTGACGGACGAAGCTCCGAAGTACAATCGCCCGATGACCCCTTTCGCCGTCGCCAGCGAAGACGTGACCCCGAAAATCAAGGCAGCAATTTCTTCCAGCTCTCATTCCGAACTGCTTCACCGTCTGCTGGCTTCGCCAAACATCGCGTCAAAACATTGGGTCTATCGCCAATACGACCACATGGTTCGGACAAACACTGTCGTACTGCCCGGTTCGGACGCCGCCGTGATTCGCGTCAAAGAAACTCGCCGCAGCATGGCAATGTCGCTGGATTGCAACAGCCGCTATTGCCAGCTTGATCCGCGCGAAGGCGCAAAGCTGGCTGTGGCTGAATCTGCCCGCAACGTGGTTTGCAGTGGCGCTCGCCCGTTGGCCGTGACCAATTGTTTAAACTTCGCCAGCCCGGAACGTCCCGAAGTGATGTGGTCGTTCAGCGAAACGATTGATGGAATGGCAGAAGCCTGCAATACATTTGGCACACCTGTAACCGGTGGCAATGTCAGCTTTTACAACGAAACCGAAGGCCGCGGGATTAACTCTACGCCAACCATCGGGATGCTTGGCGTGATTGAAGACGCGAAACACATCACCACGCAATGGTTCAAAGAAGCGGGCGATGTTGTGTTGCTGCTGGGTGTAACGCGCAACGATCTGGGCGCCAGTGAACTGCTTTCCGTGCTGACCGCTGAAGCCGCAGGCGCAGTTCCCCAAATTGACCTGGAAGCCGAAAAGCGGGTCCAAGAAGCTTGTTTGAAGGCAATTCAGTCCGGGTTGGTTAGTTCAGCGCACGATTGTTCAGAAGGCGGATTGGCTGTCGCCTTGGCTGAAAGCTGTTTTTCCAGCTACAAGCGTTCCAGCATTGGCGCAAAAATTGATTTGACGAAGCACGCCCAACTGAGCGCTTTGACGGATTCTGTGACCTTGCTGTTTGCCGAATCCCCTTCGCGCATCATTCTCAGCGTCAAGCCGGAAAACGTTGATCGCGTGCAGGAAATCGCTGTTGAAGCTGGCGCTGTTATCACTCTCATTGGCGAAGTCGGCGGCAACGAACTGGTCATCACTTGCGCTGGCGAAACCTTGGTCGCTGATTCCGTAGCAAACCTGGAAAGCAATTGGAGCAATGCGCTGCCACAAGCGCTGGATCGCTCAATGCAAATGGCAGCGGATTAACCCCGCTGCCATTTGTCCCTCGCTTCTCCCGCATTTTTATGTGGCGACAGATTCCTGTTTCGCCATCAACAGATAAAACATGAAATCCGTCATTGGCGCATCCGTCAGCCCTGCATTGCGGCCAATCGTGATGATTTGCCCTCGATGATAGGTGCTGTGGTTCATGCAGTGCTGAATCATCTCGAACCTTGACCGGGCGAAATCTCCCACGTACGGAATGCTGAACGGGCAGATTTCTTGTAGCGAGGCTTCAGACAGCGTTGCCACATACGCCGCAAATTCTGCTGATAGCTTTACAAGTCCGACGAAGACTTCTTCCGGCTTCCCTTCGAAAACGCGACCGTAAGTGATTTCCGGTGGCTGCCCTTGCAGAACTCCCAGCCACCAGGTTTCGGTATCCCAAATGTGAACCAAGGTCTGCTTTATGCCGGAAAAACTTGACGCCACTTCGCGCTCCAAGGCTTCTGACGGTTTTGTTTTCAGCCATTCCACAAGCGCCTGATTCGCCCACAAGTTGTACGCCGCGTAATCTTTGACCAAAGACTGTAGATTCATCTTCGCCCCTTTTTTGTGTTGAAAGTTCGATCTCGGCTAGCAATCACGACTTAGGCTGGCGAATTTTCGTAGTCGTAAAGCATTGGCGGCTGTTTCCCAAGCAGCCGCGCATACGTGTAAAGCTGTCCGCGATGATGCCAATGTTCGTCGTACGCGAACATAAACATCTGCCATCGCGGAAAACTGCCAAACGGCGTTTCAACATTTCCCGCCAATTCGTCTTCTGTGATTGCTGTTAAGGCTTCATCAAGGGCCAAATGCGCTTCTTTGGCAAAGGCTTGCAAATTAGCCACGGTCTTTAGTTTGGCGGCTTCGGCTTTGCCTTCTGTGGTTTCCGGGATGGAGCGGTTTTCCGATTCCGGCGTGATTTTGGGTTTGCGAATGTCTTCCGACCAAACTTTCTGCATGCCGTACATATGCATAATCAGATCCCGCACAGATCGCATTCCGGATTGCGGGCGGTAATCCAGATCGGCATCGTCAAAACAGCCAATCAGCCGCAATGTCACCCCATGAACCATTTTGAAATACGCGCGTTGTCCTAACAGAGATTCCTTGTTCATCTTCGTTCTCCTTCGTTGAATGAGTTTTGTTTTCGGGTATTACGTTACGTCTCTCAAGCGAAGAGGAATGTAGCAGGGCCGAGTGACAACCCTATGTCAGCAGGATTTTCAGTCAGAATATTTTTCGTAGATTTTTTTCGCTTCCCTGGCCAAACGACGTTTCAGCGATTCCGGCTCTATAACTTCGACCTGTCCGCCCCAACTCAGCAGCCAGGGAACAAGCTCCGCTTCGGCATGGGCTTTCAGCGTCACCAATAAGCCTTCAAACTGGCTGTTGTGAACGTCTTCCATCCGGGTGATGTAATACGAGCGCGATTCACGAACCCAGGGAGCGGTTTCCAGACAAAAGAATGCCCGCGCGATCACATTGCGGTCATCCTCCTCTGGAGGCTCCAATTTTAGATTGGCAGGCCGGTCAAAGCTTTTGTCCAGCAACTGCAGGTCGGACATTCGGTCAAGCCGAAACTGGCGAAGTTCTCGCCGCAAATGACAAAACCCATTCAAATACCATGCGTCGCCATAATGAACGATGCCATACGGGTCGGCATCACGCGTCTTTTTCGCTTGGGACCGATCCATCGAATAGCGCGTGTGGTAATGAAAGCGGATCGTTTTTCGTTCGATGATGGCGCGGCGAAGCGTTGGCAGAAATTTTGCCGAAGCTCCGCTGGCCAATGTTTCGGTTGCGACCAAGCTGATGCAATCGCGCAGGTAAGCGACTTCGTCACGCAGTTTGTCCGTCAAAACCGTTTCGATTTTGCGGCTGGCGGATTGCGAAACTTCGCGGTATTGGGCGTCAAAATGGTCGGCGACAAACTTGCTGCCCAGCAGCAACATCGTCGCCTCGTCGGTGTTGAAGCTCAGCGGCGGCAGAAAATACCCTTCAACCAGCGAATACCCTATGCCCGCTTGCGCCACGACCGGCACGCCCGATTCGCACAGCGCCTGAATGTCGCGGTAAATTGTCCGCTTGCTGGTTTCAAACGTCGCAGCCAAATCTTCGGCGCGCTGCGATCCGTTGCGCTGCAATTCCAGGACGATGGCGAGTAATCGGTCTGTGCGGTTCATGGGGTTTATTGCTGGAGCCGCTTTACCTTCCCTTGGCGTGATCGCCGCGAAGCGTCAGACAAGTGCTGGTCGCATGCGCCACCAGGCTTCCCTTTTCGTCCACCACGTCGCATTCGACCAAACCGACGGTCTTGCCGCCTTTGACGACCTTTCCGGTTGCCGTCAGCTTTGAGTTCCAAATGGGCTTCAAAAAGTTGATCTTCAATTCTAGCGTCGTGAAGCTGTCGCCTTCTTCCAGCGTGCTGAAATAGGCCGTGCCCATCGCGGCGTCCGCCAGGTCGCACAACACACCTCCGTGTAAAGTGCCCATCGGGTTGGCGTGGCGCGGCGTCGTTTGCATCTCAAAAACGGCAACGCCAAATTCCACTGACGTCATCGTGAACCCAAGCAGTTCCGCAATTGGCGGCGGCGGAGCTTCGTGGCTCGCAATCCGCTTCATTTTTTCCAGCATTCCAGACATAAGTGTTCAAACTCCTTCTCGAAAATTTCCTGTCGTCTGGCAATTTATCTGCTACTGCCCAAAATCGTCTTTTCGCTGCTTGCCATTTTTTCTTATTCTTGGGGAAAAATGCGGGTGAAAAAGTCCGCCGGAATCTGATCGAGCGAGGTGAACACCCAATCGGCTTTCAATTCGCCGTGCGTCGTTAACACGCCAACGCATTTCATTCCGGCTCGCCGGGCTGCTTCAACGCCTGCGGGGGCATCCTCAACGACAATGCAATCTTCCGGGGGAACCTTCATCGCTGTGGCCGCCGCCAAAAACACATCCGGCGAAGGCTTTCCGGCCTTGACCTGTTCAGATGACATGACGGCGTCAAAAAACTGTTTGATGTCCAGCACGTCAAACGCAGCGTCAATGTTTCCCTGCGGAGCCGACGTGCCCAGCGCCTGCTGCCAGCCATCGGCTTTCAATTGCTGCAACCAGGATTCCGCTCCCGGCAACAGCACCAATCCCTTGGCGCGCATAAAGCGGCGATAGGCTTCTTCTTTTGCCAGCGAGATGCGGGCGACTTCCACGTCAGACATTTGCGGGTCAATTCGCCCAAGTAAAATTTCGTCGTTGCGTTTGCCGAAATCAGCGACGAAATCGTCAAACGTTAGCGAGATGTTTTCTGCGGCCATCACTTCGCGCCAAGCGTCCCAGTGATGATCCACGGAGTTGATTAACGTTCCATCCAAATCCCAAATAACAGCTTTTGTTTGATTGCTCACTTCGTAAATGATCCTTGTAGGCAGCTCGGCAATAGTTTTACAGGATAAAAGCTCTCTTCATTTTCCATTTGTCAGTTTCCAATTTTCATTTTTCATTGTGGTCACAGCAGTTCCGGACAATGACAAATGGAAAATCAAAAATGGGAAATGGAAAATTAAAATACCAACAAATTCTGCCAGGCTGCTTAAATTGCCGCTGGCGGTGTAAGCCGCCAAACAGCGTTAATCGTTTTCCCGTTGCTCAGCCTTGCGGCGGTTTTTCGCTAACTTTTTCGCCTGCTTCGCCACCCATTTACGCTCGGATTTTGGGATCAGCTTGCGATGCCGCTTGCGCGTTTTCAGATAAACGGTGCCGTCAATCAGTTCAATCGCGACTTTGGGCAGCGGGTCGGCATCTTTGCCGTGGGCTTTCACGATCTTACCGCTCAAGCCATCAAAACTGACACCATGATGCGGACAAACCAGACAATCCTTTTTCATCAGAGGCGGAAACATCGCCAGGTCTTTGTGCGTGCAAATGGTGACAAAGGCGCTTACTTCTTCTCCTGTTTTGATAATGCAGTACGGCACACCACGGTGTTGGGCGCAGACCGGCTGTTTGTTTTTCAGCGCAGACAGTGCCACGACCGGAATCAGCTTTGCCATTCGATTCAAACCTCTTTCAACACACAGAAATATTTCCCAGTCATTCTATTCAGCCCACGAAAGAGCGCAAATTGACAGATTTTCCGGGCGCGTGTTAGCTTCGCCCCGCTTGTATCAAGTGGCATTGGAAAACAACCAAGACAACTCAGAAACGGCCAAAGCAGCGATTCGCCGTCGCGGAGTGGTGCGAAGTTACGTCGAATTCGCCATCGCTTGGACAATTCTGCACGGCGTTAGACTGCTTCCCCGCTGGTTGGCGATGAAAGGCGCAAAAGCTGTTGGCGCAATCGCTTACGCCGTATTGCCGCATCTGCGCCGCCACGCCGAAGCCAATTTGCTGCTGGCATTTCCTGAACTCAAGCCGACCGAACGCCAGCGAATCAAACGCGCCACGTTCCGCAATCTTGGCCGCCTGCTTGGCGAAGTCAGCCAGTTTCCAAAACTGAATCGGCAAAACATTGAATCCGTCGTCACTTATGTCGGCCTGGAAAATTACTTAAAAGCCGAAGCTTCAGGTCGAGGCGTGATTTTACTGACCGGCCACATCGGCGCGTGGGAATTGTCGGTTTTCGCCCATTCGATTTACGGGCATCCGATGTCGTTCCTGGCGCGGCGTGTGGACAATCCACTGGTTGAACACTTGGCCGAATCGAACCGCACGCGCTTCGGCAATCGCAGCATTGATAAAAAGAATTCCGTCCGTGAAGTGCTGAAGACTCTTAAATCCGGTGGCGTCGTGGGCATCTTGGCCGACCTGAACGCTTCACGCGAAGAAGGCGTTTTTTGTGACTTCTTCGGCATTCCGGCATGCACGACTGCCGGTGTGGCGACACTGGCGCTTAGGACTGGCGCAGTCGTTTTGCCCGGTTACATCGTCTGGGACGAAACCGCGAAGATTCATCGGCTGCATTTCGAGCCGCCGGTTGAAACCATCAACACCGGCAATCGCGACGAAGACGTACAAGCCAACACAGCCAATTACACCAAAGTCATCGAATCCATTGTCCGCCGGTATCCCGACCAATGGCTATGGATTCACCGCCGTTGGCGAACCCGGCCCGAAGGCGAACCGGAAATTTACTGACCCGGAGTTGAAAACATGAGCGAACTGAACTTCAAAACTTTTTTGACGACCTTCGGATTGATCTTCCTGGCCGAACTTGGTGACAAGACCCAATTGGCGACCATAACAATGGCTGCGCAAACCAAACAGCCTGTCGTTGTCTTTTTTGGTTCCGCCCTGGCCTTAGCCGCCGTCTCGCTGATTGGAGTAGTCTTGGGCAGCGTGCTGGCCAACTACATCAACGCTGAATATCTGCACAAAGCCGCAGCCATCGCCTTTATTGTCATTGGTGTCCTGATGTTGTCGGGCAAAATGTAATTGGGTGAGCCTGGAAACCAGATGGCAACTGCTTCAATCAAGTTGATGATCGTCGCGGGCGAAGCTTCCGGCGACAAGCACGGCGCAAAGCTGGCGGCGGCTTTGCAAGCGTTGCGTTCTGACGCTCAGTTTGAATTTTTCGGCGCTGGTGGCGATGAGATGCGTGCCGCTGGGGTTGAAACATTGGTAGATGCCCGCGAAGTAGCAATTATGGGCGCGCTGGAAGTAGCCAAAGCATTGCCGAAATTCCTGCGCGTCTTTCGTCGGTTGCGCGAAGCGGCCAAAGAGCGAAACCCCGATTTGGTTGTGCTGATTGATTGGCCGGAATTCAATTTGCGATTGGCCAAACGCTTGCGACAGGACGGCCATCGCGTCGCGTATTACATCAGCCCGCAGATTTGGGCTTGGCGCAGCTATCGCATTCGCGGCATCCGGCGCGACGTGGAAAAGATGCTGGTCATCCTTCCTTTCGAGCGGGAGTATTACCGCCAACGCGGCGTCGAAGTCGAATATGTGGGCCATCCGTTGCTGGACAGCGTGGTTGTCACCGCCAGCCGTGAGGAGTTTTGTTCAACGCACCAGCTTGATCCAGGCAAACCGATTGTCGCGTTGTTACCCGGCAGCCGCCATTCAGAGTTAAAACACATTTTGCCGCCCTTGCTGGAAACAGCCGCCAAGCTCAGCCAAACACATCCACACTTTCAATTGATCCTGCCGCTGGCGCGCACCTTCAACCGCGAAGAAATCACTGCTGAAACCAACTCGATTTCGAACCTGACGTTAATTGAACACGACACCTACAACGCCATCGCCGCTGCTGATTTGGCCGTTGTCGCCAGCGGGACTGCGACGCTGGAAACGGCGATTATCGGAACGCCGCTGATTGTCGTGTACAGAGCTTCGTCGTTAAACTGGCGCATCTTCTGGCCGCTGATCAACACAGAATTTGTTGGCATGCCGAACCTGATCGCAGGCCGAAAAATTGCACCAGAATTGTTGCAAGACAATTTGAACGCCGACCGACTGTCGAAAGAGATCGTCGCTTATCTGGATAATCCTTCTCGGCTGGCTCAGGCACGAAATGATTTGGCAGAAGTCCGCGACAAGCTTGGCGAAGCCAACGCTTCCGAACGCGCGGCAAAACAGATTCTCGAAATGCTGAAAAAGTAATCAGGGTTCGGATTTGCCATTCTGTATCCTGCCCCTTATTCAATGGCGATCGTTACGCGATTTGC
>CAZXHW010000029.1:0-19536 GCA_964639915.1 uncultured Heliomicrobium sp. | reverse complement strand
CGCCAACCTTGTCTCCGCGAGCGCCCGCTTTAACACCCAGCAATCCCTGATAGCGACGGCTGTCTATATAAAAACCGTCAACGAAATGACGACGCTTGGTTGGGAAAAAGTTGTACTCGCCATCAATCGCCACATTGTCCGTCAAGTTGAACGTCACGCGCGCGCCGACGCCGGAATCGTTGGTGTCGAAATCACTGAACCGGAGCATCGTGTAATGCGCGCCAATCTCTATTTTTGGAGCTTCCTGTGCAAAGGCGATTTGGCTATCGGCCAAGATCAAAAGAACAGCCGTAAAGAGAGTAATAGAAAGCATTTTTCTCATAGATTTTCTCCTGCAAATGTTTTGGAAGTTTTCTCTGGTGCCGTCGAAGGGAGCCAAAAAACGGCTGTTGAAATAGCTGCTTGAGACTAGGCAATCTATTTGCCACTACTTAGATCAAACGCGACTGTTGCGATTCATCAACTTACGGCATCAGGATTTGCCGAAGCCGTTCATTTTTCTCAATTCTATTCAGTTTTTCGTATGTAGGGCTTTCTGGATTTGTGTCCAGGTAGAATGACGACTACATTGCTGGTGCTGGCGACATCAATGGTTGTGGAACTCATCCAGAGAATCCGATTGTTGGCACTTTCACGTAGAACCGAATGTCGGCCGATGCCGTAGTAATCCAATCAAAACAGAATCAAAAATCGGACAGGAGATGTGGGCAATGAAGACTGAGGAAATGGAAAATCCTTTACCTGAATCGCAACCAGAAAACTGGTATGGGATGCAGGCGGGAACTGTGTTGGCGGATCGTTATCGGGTTGAACGTTTGCTCAGCAAAGGAGGAATGGGCGCGGTTTTTGAAGCCACGCAGCTTGGGCTTGATCGGTTGGTCGCCGTCAAAATGCTGCTTCCTACGCTGGGCCAGGATGGAAAAATTCAAGAACGTTTTCGCCGCGAAGCTCGTTCGGTTGCCGCGCTCAGTCATCCAAACATCATACAGATTTACGATTACGGCATCAGCGACCACGGCCCTTACATCGTCATGGAATTCGCGCGCGGCCAAAGCCTTCGCCAATTGCTCCGGCGTGGTCCATTGGAAATCGAGCAGGCAGTGGATCTGATGCAGCAGTTTTGTTCAGCCATTACTTCGGCGCACGTTGAAGGAATCATCCACCGGGATTTGAAGCCCGACAACATCATCATCGAAACTCATCAAGATCAGAGCCAGCACGCCAAAGTTCTGGATTTCGGCATTGCCAAAATGCGCGAAGTGCAGGCTGAAGAAGCTGACACAGGTTTGTCCAATCTGACGGGCGCAAACGTCATTGGTTCTCCAGCCTATATGTCTCCGGAACAAAGCCTCGGATTGGAGCTAGACGCTCGGTCTGATGTGTATTCGCTGGGCATTGTGCTTTATGAAATGCTGACCGGCCAGACGCCTTTTGGCAAAGCTCCTGCGGGTGCAATGTTGCTGCATCAGGTCAACACTGTGCCGCCCCCAGTGAACCAGTTGCGCGCAGAAATTCCGTTGTCACTGGAAACCGTGTTGATGAAATCACTCGCTAAAGATCGTAACTTCCGCTTTTCATCGGCTACGGAATTCGCCCAGGCTTTGCGCTTTGCACTGGAAGATCCGGAAGCCGCCACAACACGGTTTGCGATGGAAAATGAATTTGACGGTGGCGATGCTTTCGCCACATCAATTGGGCCGAACAGCGCCGTCAGTTCAAATAGCTTTACCGGCAGCCTGACGGCGACTCATCGGCGGCGTTTGGCAATTCTACCGCTGCGAAATCTGGCAGGGGACCCAGAAATCGAGTTCCTGGGGTTTGCCTTGGCCGATAGCGTCATTTCGCAGCTTGCTCCGCTGAAATCCTTGATTGTTCGCCCCTCGTCGGCAGTCGAAAAATACCGCAATCAGATTGTCGAACCGCGCACCGTTGGGCGCGAACTGCAAGTTGAAACAATCCTTTCCGGCAGTTACCTGAAAGCGGGCGATCTGTTTCGTGTCAACGTTCAGTTGATTGACGTGCTGCAAAACGAAATTCTATGGCAGGAAAAAATTGATCTGAAATTCGATAACGTCATCACGTTGCAGGACAAGATCTGCGAGGAATTGATTCGCGGACTGAAGCTGAAAGTGACGAGCGGCGAACAGGAAGCTTTGAAGCGGGACGAAGTGCGCAATCCAATGGCTTATGAGTTTTATCTGCGCGGACTGGATGCCGGGAACACCGCCGAAGAATACAGAAAAGCCGTTGAGATGCTGGAAGCCTCAGTCGGTTTGGAGCCTGGATACGCTCCGGCATGGGCTGCGTTGGCCGGGCGTTACATCAACGGGCGCGGTTATCTGAACGACGACACAATGTTTGGCAAAGCTGAGATTGCCGCTAAACGCGCCGTTGAGCTTAACCCACAACTTCCGGCGGGCTATTTCTGGCTGGCGGTTTATTACGGCGAAAAAGGCGATCTGAAAAATGCGCTGACCGTTTGCAAACAACTGCTGCAAGCCGCGCCAAACAGCGAATACGCGTATCAGGCAATGGGCCACGCATATGATTACGCCGGGTTGCCAGACGTCGCGCTGACGCTGTTCCGCAAAGCCACTGAAATCAATCCAGTGACGTTTCCCTACATGATCGGCTTCATTCAATATCAAAAAGGCAATTACGAAGACGCCCGCCGCGAACTGATGAAGTGCCCGGACGATTGTTATGAAAAGTATTACTGGTTGGGAGTGATTGAGTTGCTGGAAGGCAGGCGCGAGGACGCAATCAAGCAACTGAAAACCTTGCTTGATGCCAGTGACACAGGGGTTTACTTCTCGACGGTACGAGCAATGCTTTGCGCCTGGGAAGGCCAGATCGAAGAGGGCAGGCAAATTTTGAAGGATGCTTTGAGCGTTAACCTGCAACTGGGCAGCTATCACTTTTACATCGCCGCCGAAGTGTATTCGCAGCTTGGCGATACAGCTTCGGCGATTCAAATGCTTGGCAAAGCTGTTCAGACCGGTTACAGCAACTATCCGTTCTTAATGTTCGATCCGATGCTTGCGCCGGTGCGCGAAGCGGAGGGATTCGCGGATGTCGCCAAGACAATGCAGAAACTGCAAGCGCAATTACAGTTGATGTTGGTGACCGGATAAAGTGACAAGCCATTTTCATTCGCTCAACGTTTCACGGGTAATAGCCGTCGGCTGAGTATCCAGAACACTCCTGACACCAGCAATACAAAACAGAACATCAACACGGTGTTGTGAAAGCTGGCAGCCACCGCGCCAGTCAAGGCATAAAGCAGTGCCGCCGGAAGCGAACCGGCGAAAGAGGCGATGGTCACGCGCTGCCAGCTCATTGCGGAAGCGCCGGCCAGAATTGCCGTCGTTTCAGCCAACAGGGGAACTGGCCGAGTGATCACCACCGCCAAAGCTCCCCAACGTTCCAGCATCTCTTCCACTCTCAGTCGTTCTTTAGGCAAAACGATTTTTTCCAGCCACTTATCTCCGCGACGGCCAAGCGCGAAGCCGACCAGTGTCGCTCCAACACTGCCAACCAGCGATAGCACAGTTCCCAGCGTGACCCCGAACAACGCCCCGTGAGCAATCATCACCAGCGAAGACGGAACCGGCAGCACCACATCCGCGATCAACAAACCGACACCGATCGAAGCACCAACCCATCCTCCTTGGTTCAGCCAGACAGATGGATCGGTCAGTAGGGGAACGTGCAGCCATTCGACCAGCAAAAACAAAAGCAGAAAAAATGTCAGCATCGCGCCGACCACCAACCAGTAACGTTTCATGTTTTGGGACCCTCGATCTTCATAGTTGACGCTTTCGCAAGCCGGTTGTTATCGTCCCGCTATGTCAAACAACTTGCAAGAACGGCTGGAAGAAATCGTCGGTGAATTTGCTGCCGATACGGGGTCAATTCATCTGGTAGAAAATGGCGTGCTGATGTTGAAAGCTCACTTGGGTTTGCCGCCGCACATTGTTCCTGTGGTGAGCGTTGTTCCGATTGGCAAAGGCATGGCTGGTCAAGCCGCCGAACGCAACGAGCCGGTTTCCGTCTGCAATCTGCAAACGGATGAATCCGGGAAGTTTCCTTCCGGGGCAAAGGCTACCGGCGTCAATGGGGCGATTGTGGTTCCCGTTCGCGATGCTGTCGGCCAGATGCGGGGCACACTCGGCATCGGCGTGCATCGCGATTACGAATACTCTGCGGAAGAAATCCAGCGGTTGTTGGTTCTGGCGGCAAGCCTTCTTGAACAATAATTCGACATACAACTAAAAGTTAAAAGCCACGCGAGTGCTTTGCTCGCGTGGCTTTGGGGTAACGACGACACCAGAAGGAAACTTATTGCCAGTCAATGTTCAAGTTGTAAAAGTCCGAGCCGCTGTCGCGATCTTCAACCTGGATCACTGCCGTATAGTTGTTGTACGGCGAAGGCTGTTCGATGACGCGGACATTGCCCCGGCCATTGACCTGGCGAACATTGACAGCGCATTGACGGTTTGGCAGCGGGTTGTAAAAACTGTGGTTCATTTCATACACCGGCTGGCCATCGCGATGATCTACCCAAAGATTGTTGCCGCGAATGTAAATCAAATCGCGTCCATCCACGCGGCCTGACCAGCTTACACCGCGTCCATTCCCATGATCTCCGCCTTGATCATTTCCGCGATTATCGGGCCAGCGTCCATGATCCGGGTCGCGGTAGTTTTGTTTTTCCCACGCCAGCGTGAACGAATAATTGCTCGAACCATTCTGGCGATCCCGAATCATCACCGATGTCGTAAAGTTGTTCGCGCGGCTAGGTTGTTCGATGATCAAAATTTCGCCTCGGCCTTGGGTATTGCTCAAATTAACGTCAACTGCGCGGCTCGGCAGCGGAGCGCTAAACTGAAAACGTTCATTGTAAGCGCCGCGCCCATTCACGGTTTGCCCAAAAGCCTGATCGCTGCGAAACCGAATAATGGATTCTCCATCCACGGTTCCGCGCCAGGTCACGTAATCGGAATTGCGCGGAGAATTTCCAGACCAGCCGCCGCCATTGTCACGTGCATCGCGGTCATTCCAGCGCAATTCAAAGCTGTAAAAGTCGCGTCCGCCGCTGCGGTCGTCAATTCTGATTACGGCACGGTAATCATTGTTTGGCCGTGGAGATTCAACCAACCGCACGCGGTCGCGTCCATCCAGAACGAATAACTGAACATTCACCGCTACGCGGGGCAACGCATCCGTGAAATCGTACTTTTGCCGTTGAACCGGCAAGCCGGAGCGCGTTTCGACATCTACGCGACGGCCTTTGATGGTTACGGTGCTGGTTCCATCCACCACGCCTTCCCATCTGAAACGCGAAACACCCGAATTGGGATATTGATTGGTGTTCTGATTCGGAAACCATTGCGCCTGCGCGGATAGCAATAGAAACGGAACAAACAATAGTGACCACAGCACGCTGACCTTAACCCGGCTTATCTTGTTGATTTTCATAATGTCTTTCTCCATCAATTCCTTGTTTGCTTTTTCAAAACCCCAATGGGAAAACTTGCATCCCTTACTTTTGTCTTCCAGCGACGCCCGCAACTTTTCAACTTCCGTGCCATACCGTAAACTCGCTTCTACCGCCAAAATTCAAAGACACCTTCCAGGAGACCTTCACAGTGCAAGACCAATCGTTGAAGAAGATCACGCGAGCGCTGATCAGCGTTTCGGACAAAACCGGCTTGGCAGAGTTCGCAAAGAAACTTGCCGCGCATGATGTCGAACTGGTTTCAACCGGCGGAACCGCCAAGTTGTTGCGCGAAGCCGGACTCACTGTCCGCGACGTTTCCGACCTGACGGGCTTTCCGGAAATGCTGGATGGCCGAGTGAAAACCCTGCACCCGAAAGTTCATGGCGGCATTCTGGGCATTCGCGACAACGCCGACCATCAAGCCAAAATGCAGGAACATGGCATTCAGCCGATTGACCTGGTCGTCGTGAACCTGTACCCGTTTCGACAGACGATTCAGAAACCGGAAGTGACGATGGAAGACGCAATCGAAAACATAGACATTGGTGGCCCGGCGATGATTCGATCCGCGTCAAAAAATCACCACGACGTAGCCGTTGTGGTTGATCCGAAAGATTACGAGTTGGTTGCCGCAATGCTGGACGCACACCAAGGCTCGCTGCCGTATGTAGTTCGTTATCAACTGGCGCTGACGGAGTTTCGCCATACGTCGGCTTACGATAAAGAAATCGCTCGTTTCCTGTGGTCGCGCCAGCCGGCGAACCCGGAAGTTGCGCTCGGCGATACGGCGACAAATCAATCGGACATGCCGGAAGAGATCGAATTAAATCTTCAGAAAGCGGCGGGATTGCGGTACGGCGAAAACCCGCATCAGAAAGCGGCGCTTTACAAGCTGGCTGGATCGGAAGAGCACGGCGTCGCCACCGCCGAACAACTGCAAGGCAAGGAGCTTTCGTACAACAACTTGCTGGACACCGACGCGGCCTGGGAATTGGTGATGGAAATTCATCATTTACATCTGCGCGAACACCGAGCCAAAGGCGCAGTCGGCACGGAGAGCCTGCCGCAAACCTGCGCAATTATTAAACATACAAACCCTTGCGGAGTCGGCGTTTCAAACTCTCCGCTGGATGCGTTTCAGCGCGCCAAATCCACCGACCCGGTTTCCGCCTTTGGCGGCATCATCGCGTTTTCAGGCACGGTTGACGAAGCCACAGCCAAAGAAATCGCCGAGATGTTTGCCGAAGTCATCATCGCGCCAGACTTCACCGCTGAAGCCAAACAGGTTTTGTCGGCAAAGAAAAACCTTCGCGTTTTACGAATGGGCGAAAACACGCGCATCAGCACGCACCTGGAATTGCGCCGCATCAGCGGAGGCGTTTTGGTTCAGGAACGCGATGCCGAATTGCTGGACGAAGAGAAGTTTGAAATCGTCACCGAACGCAAACCGACTCCGTCGGAACTACGCGGGTTACGCTTCGCCTGGGCGATCTGCAAACACGTTAAATCCAACGCGATTGTCTATTCGGCAGAGCATCAACTGGTTGGCGTAGGCGCTGGCCAGATGTCGCGCGTAGATTCGGTTAAGCTGGGAGCGTCCAAAGCGCAACTGCCGCTGACCGGGACGGTGCTGGCGTCGGATGCTTTCTTCCCCTTCCGCGACGGCCTGGACGAAGCTGCCAAACACGGCATCGCAGCCGTGATTCAACCCGGAGGCTCCGTCCGTGACAAAGAAGTTATCGAAGCCGCCAACGAGCACGGAATTGCGATGGTCTTTACCGGAATGCGCCATTTCAAGCACTGACAAGCCAAAGACAAGCATTCAATAGGTTCCGCCTATTGAATGCTTGTCTGGCAATTCACGCATCGGTCAACTTGTCTTCAGGGAGCCTTTCTATGTCGAAACATCCAATCGTTTTCTTTTTCGATGTGGATAACACGCTGCTGGATAATGACCGTGTTACTCGTGACTTGCGCAACTACCTGGAACGCGAAGTCGGGCCGGAACGCAATGCGCATTACTGGCAAATTTTCGAACAACTGCGCTTGGAGCTTGGCTACGCGGATTATCTGGGCGCGTTGCAGCGCTATCGCGTTACCTACCCGCATGATACGCACCTGCTGGCGGTTTCGACCTATCTGGTCAATTACCCTTTCGCCAACCGTCTCTACCCGAACTCACTGGACGTGCTGGAACACTGCAAGCAATGGGGACCAGTCGTCATCCTTTCGGATGGTGATGTCGTATTCCAACCGCGTAAAATTGAACGCGCGGGGCTGTTTGAAGCCGTGGACAAAAACGTCCTGGTTTATATTCATAAAGAGTTGGAACTGGCCGACGTCGAGCGCCGCTATCCGGCAGATCATTACGTGATGGTGGATGACAAGCTCAGGATTCTGACAGCGATGAAGCAGGCCTGGGGCGAGCGGCTGACGACTGTTTTTCCCGTACAAGGCCACTACGCGCTGGATGCGGCGGAAGTGGCGAAGTATCCGGCAGCGGATGTGAAGATCGGTCGGATTGGCGAACTGCTTGAACGCGACCTGTCTTCTTTGAGCGGACCGAAGCGTAGTCAGAGCTGATAGCATTCCTACAACGCATTTGAACCAGCAGTTTCGGTAAACTCTACGCCATCTGATTCTTCAAAACCCACCAAGCAAATATTTGACTCATCAATTCCGGAAAATCTTTTTGACCTATCCCGACTGGCATTTTAACGATTCTACAGTTGCCGAAACTTCTTGTTTGTGTATTATTATGCCGCCTATTCTTCAATAGACCGGCATTCGATCCGGCAAATACGACAGCCCCTTAATCTTGAGATACCGACAACCTGAATTTCTCAGGCTGTCATCCGCTGGAGCATCCACATGAAAAAAACTCAGATTGGTCTTTGGCTCTGCCTTGGTGTTTTTGCTTTACCCTTCCTGATGGTTTCCACTCAAAAATCGAAAGCTGCATTCAGTGAAACTTCGTTACAAAACGCAGTTTCCGAAGGGGTGTTCGTCACATATCAAAACAAAAATGGAGCTTCGACGCGCCAACTGAGCCAGGAGGCTTCCGTTGAATTCAACGCGGCGCAACAGAGTGCAGCGTTACAGGAATTGCCGCGTGAAGCTTCAGTGCAGCGCAGTTCGAACGCTCGAAACGGGTTGTTTCTGATTTTGCGAGGCACATCCGGCTTGGAACAAAACGCCCCTGCCAAAGCGGCGTTTCAACGCGCGGCAGGCAAGTGGGAGTATTTGATTCAGGACCAGATTTCAGTCGCCGTGGATGTGGATTTCGGCTCCACATACTTCAACGAGCCTTTTCCCACAGGCGCTCTCGCGTTGACCAACGCGCGTGGATTGCGCGTGACAACAGGAACGTCCTACCTGAATGTGCTTGAAGGCATAGGCGAAAACGCAACGGAAGAGAGGCAAAAATTGCTATTCAGCAATTTGCCGGAAAACTCAGTTCCGACGGATTTAGGGGCGGCGGATTTTGTGGTGCTGGCTTCTCCGATTGCGCGCGCGATTGGTTCATTGCCCGCGGATGTTGACCCCAATAACAGGGTGGACCAGGCGTCAGGCGAATTTCCGGCAATTGGGTTTAACTCTGCCGCTAAATTCGACTTCGACCCCAGCGACGGCATTGATGCCGACAAGATTGATTTTGAAGCGCTGGCAACGCGTGAACTGGGCCGGATTATGGGGTTTATTTCCAATGCGGGGTATCCGGAACTGGAGCCTTCGCGCGCAAGCTATCTAACGGTCTGGGATTTCTTTCGATTCAGGCCCGGCCAGGTTCGAAGCAGCATTTTTACAGCGCAGCGTCCAGTGCTGTCAGGAGGCCAACATGTGTATTTTACCGGAGGAGATGAGGTTCCACTTTCTACCGGCAGGCCCGATGGCACAGGCGGGGATGGCAATCCCGCCGGTCATTGGAAAGATGATGCGCTAACAGGGCAATACATCGGAATTATGGACCCGACGCTGGCCTTTGGAGAGCGGGGCGGAATCACCGCCACTGACATTGATGCGCTTCAAAGTATGAGCTACGCAGTTCCGATTGACGCGCCAATCATCGAAGTTCTTTCAGCCGACGATGGTTCTCGCGACGAAATGGTCAAACTAAATGGCGCGTTGGCAGTGACGCGGTTGACACCTTCGCGCTACCCGGCGGAACTGCAATCCATACGAATTCAACTGCCTCCGACTACCGATGCTTCCTCGCTGGTTGGAACGCAACTGCGTCTGGTTGCGTTTGTTGACACAGGCCGAATCGGCCGGCCTGCTGCCAATCCTGTCATTCAGGTTGACCGCACCATCACAATCCAAAGCATTCCCGAAAACCGCATGCTGGAAGTGATGCTGCCGAACTCGCTGACAGTGACCGAAGGCGATCTTTACATTGGTGCGCAATCCGCTTCGCCGGCCTTGCTGCTCGGAGCTGACCGAAATTCCATCGAACAGCATTCGTTTATCTCCACCAATAACGGGGCCAGCTTCCAGCCTTTGGTCAGCCAGGCACAAGGTGTTAGCGATGTGCCGTTGAATCTGATTCTTCGGGCTGTGATGGGCGAACGAACCGAAAATTTGCCGACTCCAGCAATCAATTCTCTCAGCCCGAGTTCCGGGGTGGCAGGTGGGCAGGAAATCACACTTACGCTATTCGGAAAAAACTTTTTGGAGTACCAGCCAGGGGCGACGCTCTTCAATTCCGTTGTTCGGTGGAACGGAGAAGTTCGGCAGACCACATACATCAATGGCTCGACCATGCAGATCAGAGTTTTAGCGCGCGATCTGGCGCAGGCTGGCACGGCCCGAATCACGGTCTATACAAAAACTCCCGATGGAGAACTTGTTTCCGCGCCTATGGAGTTCAAGATCGGCGGGGAAAATCCAAAGCCTTTAGCACTGCAATTGTCACCGGACGAAGCATCGGTTGGCAGCGGAGATATTCGCGTAACGGTGTTTGGCCGTAACTTTACGCCGGAATCGGTTGTGCGCTGGAGCGGCGCAAACCGCCAGACGACGTTTACCGACAGTACACAATTAAGCATCGCCGTTTTGAAAGCGGACCTTGTAAGTGCTGCGAACCCGGAAATTACGGTCTTCACGCCGGGGCCGGGTGGCGGTTTGTCCAGCGCCCTGAAGCTGGCTGTGGCTCCCTGCCAGTTTGTCTTGTCGCCGGGCAAAACGAATTACAATTCATTGGGAGCCACGGGCGGCACCCTGGTTTCCACCAGCAAACAATGTTCATGGACAGCGACTTCAAATGATTCCTGGGTTAGATTGCAGGGAGTAACGAGTCGTACGGGCGCTTCCTTACTGACCTACTTTGTTAACCAAAACACTTCTCCTACCATTCGTTCCGGCACGATCACGATTGCCGGGCAAACAATTCCTGTCAGAAGCGCTGGCCGGGGAACCGCGGTTTCCGCGGCAAACTTTTACAGTGGCTTGGCTCCGGAAGCCATCATTAGTGTGTTTGGGGGAGATTTGGCGGATTCGACGCAAATCGCTGGCAGCAGACCTTTGCCCGCCAATCTGGCCGGAACTGAAGTCTTGTTGACCGACCATTCCGGCCAACAAGCGCGCGCGCCGCTATTTTACGTTTCGCCAACGCAGATCAATTTTCTGGTCCCTGCCAAAATGCTCTTGATTGAAGACCCTGTTTTCCCGCTGGGCAAGACCCTTGAATTCGCTGTTTATCGAAACGGCCAATTGATGGTGAATGGCTTTTCGCAATACAGAAGAGTTACTCCGGCATTATTCGCCATGAATCCCGATTTATTGGGGCCACCAGCCGGAACGATCTTTCGCGTCAAAGCCGACGGTTCGACCAGCTATGAACCGATTGCGGAGTTCGATCCGGTCAAACAACGGTTCGTGAACAAACCAATTAGCCTCGGCGATGAAACAGACAAAACGTACCTGTTGCTGTTTAGCTCCGGCCTGCGTCAACGAAAACAACTGAGTTCCGTCACGGTTCGAATTGGCAACACGACGCTGACGCCTTTGTACGCCGGGCCACAAGGCGACTTTGACGGCTTGGATCAAGTCAACGTTTTATTGCCACGCACGTTACAAGGCGGCGGCGAACTCCGGTTGGTACTTAGCGCAGAAGGGACGGATGCCAATCAGGTTCGAATAGCCTTTCAGTAATTTGCCGCTGTTTGAAACGCGCAATAGAATCCAAGGCAGCCAAATAGTCTGGAGCACGTAAGCCTGATAAAAGCTGAATCGTTTATCGTTCTTACGTGCTCCACAACTTCAGTCCTAACATTTGTTACTACAGACAAACGGAGAATAACGCCATGTTTTTGATGACGCCGAAAAGCCTGAAGCTGAAATCTTTTGGAATCGTATTGGCGATGACTGTAATGCTGGTATCAATAACAGGTTACGCATTACTCCCCGCAAAGGCGACAGCGCGCCAAACACAAGAAGAGAGGGAATACGAGATTTCTAAGCGTATTTGGCCCGGAGTGCTCGAACTGATTGAAGTGAAGAACCTTCAATCTGCATCGTTCCCTGCTGATTTTGAAGTCGTGGTAAAAAATGTTGGGACTAAGCCGATCTATGGAATCGACTTTGATTTTGTCTTTCAGCGTCGCGGAACTCTTTGGCATCTGCTCTATGGTGACGAAAAGTTAAGATACTTTACCAATTTAGCGGATCCAACCGATGTGCCGATAAAGGTAGGGGAAACGAGAAGTCTCAAATTGACTGCAGATCAAGTAAAGGTTTTTAAACTCTGCATTGAAAAGGGGCACATTACTGACTTCGACACAAAGAAACTATTGATCTATCCGCAAATCGTCAATTTTGGCGACGGTACTGGATATATAGGGAATTCTCCATACCCGGCAAAAAGAGACGATAAATAGGCAAAGGATCAGTTGCGCGAAAGCACGTCACGTTGTAACTGCGGAAATACCTTGGAGACTTTGCCCAGAATGTAATCGCCGTACGTCCCGCTGAAATCGTGAACGCTGGCTTGATCCCAACGTTCCTGGCGGTCATCGTTGACCTGAATTCCCATCGGAATTGCTTTTACCTCAGCATTGAAGTTCGGATCGAAAAAGAAGGGAAACGACAAACGATCCCGCGAAGACTGGTTGCGGACTCGATGCGGCGTTGAACGATACAAGCCGCCAGTCATTCGATCCAGCATGTCTCCGATGTTGCAGACGAAGGTATTCTCAATCGGCGGCGCAGCAATCCACTCAGAATTGGGCCACCCGGTTTTTGATTTTACCTGCAAGCCACCGGAATCATCCTGTTTCAAAATCGTCAAGATGCCGTAATCGGTATGCTCGCCGACTCCCCAGGTGGATTCCCGCCCGGATTCGGGTTTGGGATAATTGAAGATGCGAAACAGCGTCAGCGGATCAGCAGTATATCGGTCAGCGAAGTAACTCTCTTCCAGACCCAGGCTCAGCGCAATCCCTGCCATCAATGTGTGGCCAAGTTCGGTCATCGCGACCATGTAGTCCAGAACTGTTTCTCGAAACAAAGGAAGGTTGGAAGGGAACAGATTCTCGCCGTGCATTGGCATTCCGGCTTTGACCAGCGGATGGTCTGCGCCGAGTTCCGCGCCGAAGTAGATGCCTTCTTTCAAATCGGGTTGCCCCGAAGTGAGTTCATTGCCGACAGGAAAATACCCCCGCCAGGCTCTGCCGCCGAGCGCCATGCGGATTTCCATCTTGGTTTCCAGCGGCTGAGCAAAGAACTGGCGGCTCAGGCTTTCCAGCCGTCTCTGCAAGGCTTCATCAACGCCGTGGCCTGTAATATAAAAAAATCCGCAATCACAACAGGCTTTGCGGATTTGTTCAGCGACTGACCGGCGATCATTGATTTCGCCGGTCAGCGCGCTAATGTTGATGATTGGAAGTTGAGCAGCCACTTCATCAATACTTGGGCATGTTGGGATCAACCTGATCCGCCCAGGCCAGAATGCCGCCTTTCAGATTGCGGATATTCTGGAAGCCCGCTTCTTTCAGCACGCCGTAAGCTTTGGCGCTGCGTCCGCCCATTTTGCAATGGACGACGATTTCGTCGTCGCTGTTCAGTTCGCCAACGCGCGAAGGGAATTCCCCGAGCGGAATCAGTTTCGAGCCGTAATTTTCCAGATTGCCGATTTGCCATTCGTGGGGTTCGCGCACGTCAATGATTGTCAGCTTCTTGCCGCCATCGAGTTCAGCTTTCAGTTGCGCCGGAGTCACTTCCCAATCGGAAACCGTTTCGACTTTCGCCGCAGGTTCCGGAGGCGTAATGCCGCAAAACGCGTCGTAATCAATCAGCTCTTTGATCGTCGGGTTTTCTCCGCACAGGGGGCATTCCGGATTGCGGCGAAGCTTCAATTCGCGGAACTTCATTTTCAAAGCATCGAACAACAACAAGCGTCCAATCAGCGGTTCGCCCTGGCCGATAATCAACTTAATGGCTTCGGTGGCCTGAATGACGCCGATGATGCCGGGCAGAATGCCAAGCACGCCGCCTTCTGCGCACGAGGGAACCAGTCCCGGCGGTGGCGGTTCCGGGTACAAACAACGGTAGCAAGGTCCGCCGCCTCCCGGATAAAAAACCGACGCCTGTCCGTCAAAGCGAAAGATCGAACCGTAGACGTTCGGTTTGCCCAGCAGCACGCTGGCGTCGTTGGCCAGATAGCGCGTCTGGAAATTGTCCGTGCCGTCAATGACGATGTCGTACGGCTTGATGATGTCCAGTGCGTTGTCAGCTCGTAGCGCCGTTTCGTAGGTGTCAATCTGAATGTGCGGATTGATGTCAGACAGACGGTCCTTTGCGGATTGAATTTTCGGACGTCCAACGTCTTTGGTTCCATGAACGATCTGGCGTTGCAGATTGCTGTGATCAACGACGTCAAAATCCACCAAACCCAATCGGCCAACGCCCGCCGCTGCCAGATACAATCCCAGCGGCGAACCTAAACCGCCTGTGCCGATCAATAGAATGCTGGAGGCTTTCAGCTTGCGCTGACCTTCCATCCCGACTTCGGGCATGATCAGGTGACGGCTGTAGCGCGCGATTTCGTCTTTGTTCAGGTCGGGCAGGGAACTGGCTGCGCGGGCTTCTGCGCCGACGCCACCAGCGATTGCCGGAATAATGCTGACGTCGTCGGTTTCGCTCACCGGCGTGTTTTCATTTTGAAGGCTGCGAATGTCGTCGTCGTTGACGAACACATTGACGAAGCTGCGCAGTTTGCCGTTGGCATCGTACAAATGCTTTTTCAGGTCAGGATATTGCGAAGTCAGACTGGCCAGCACTTCGCCTGCGGTTGCTCCCTGCACTTCCACTGCCGCCGTGTTGCCAGCGTATTGGCGCAGCGCAGTAGGAATCACGATCTTTGGCATTTCGGTTTTCTCCTAATTTATTCCCACGAAGGCACACGAAGCAGCACGAAGATTTGTAGGTTCTTCGTGGATCTTCGTGTTACTTCGTGGGAGAAAGTCATTGTTGAATAATCTCTTCTTCGTCGAACTGCGAACGGTCTTCGCGCACGGTCCAGGCGCGGACTTCTTCGGCTTTGCCATCGCGCACGGAAACAATCAGATACGACCATTCGATAAACGGCGCGTGGTCCAGATCAAAGCCTGAAGGCACGGCCGGATGATTCGGATGCGAATGGTAATACCCCCAAACGCCTAAATCTCGCTTGGCCGCTTCGCGTTCGGCTTTGGCATAATCCAGCGGACTGATTTCGACGCGGTTGTGGCGCGAATCTTTGCGAATATTTTCCAGCGGCAGAACTTCGCGAATGACGCGCACATCGTTTTCAATCACGCCCAGCAGCAAACCGCCGCACTCTTCAGGGAACGTTCGTTCGCCATGTTCCCTGATCGTCTTCAGATGGTCTGTAGTCAGTTTTACACTCATTCTTCTGTCCAGAATTTATCGCTCAAGTAGCGGCTGCCGCCATCGCATAGGATTGTCACGATAACGCCACTTTCGATCTTTTCAGCAACGTTCAGCGCAGCCACAATGTTGGCCGCAGCCGAAACGCCAACGAACCAGCCTTCGTGTTTGGCCAGTTGGCGAACCATCGCGTGCGCGTCTTCGGTTTGAATTTCCAGTTCTTCATCGGCCAGCGTCGGATCGTAAATTCCCGGCACGATGGCTGTTGGCATGTGCTTCATACCTTCCAGGCCGTGATACGGCGAATCAGGTTGCATGGAGATCAATCGAACTTCAGGTTTCAATTCGCGCAACCGGCGACTGACCCCAACGAATGTTCCGCTGGTTCCCAAGCCCGCGACAAAGTGCGTGATGCGTCCACCGGTTTGATTGTAAATTTCCGGCGCAGTGGTTTCGTAATGCGATTGCCAGTTGGCGGCGTTGTTGTATTGATCCAGATAAACGTATTTATCGGGATTTTCGGCCACGCGGCGACGGACTTCAATGATTGCGCCGTCGGTTCCAGCCATCGGATCAGTCATCACCACATCAGCGCCATAAGCCTTCAAAATCAGTTTACGTTCGGCGCTGGCATTTTGCGGCAAGCACAGTTCAACCTTGTAACCGAGCGCCGCTCCGAGCATCGCGTAGGCAATGCCCGTATTGCCGCTGGTGGCGTCAATAATTGTTTTGTCTTTGGTCAGCAGTCCAGCGGCCTCGGCTTTGCGAATCATGTGCAGCGCCGGGCGATCTTTGACCGAACCTCCGGGATTGGCCCACTCTGCTTTGGCGTAAATTTCAACCTCTGGATATGGATTGAGATTGTTCAGCCTGAGCAGAGGAGTGTTGCCGACGAGGTCAGGCAAACTGGACACGCCGACACCGACAACAGCCGTGGCGCTTTGGGTAGGCATAACAGTCTTGAAAGGACGCACTCATCAAATTGGGATTTTGCCTTCCATTTTCCAATTACCTTTGTTCAATTGTCATTTGTCATTGCCTTGGTTGTTGCTCAGGTAATGACAAATGACAAATCACAAATGGTCAACGGAAAATGAAACCGACTACTTGCCGGGTTGCGGCACTATTCGCAGATACGGTTTCAGCGTTTTCCATCCGCCTGGGAATTTTTCTTTGGCGGCTTCGTCGGAAACAGCCGGAACGATGATGCAATCATCGCCATTTTGCCAGTTGACCGGAGTCGCCACGCTGTATTTCGCTGTGAGCTGCAACGAATCAATCACACGCAAAATTTCCGCGAAGTTGCGACCGGTGCTGGCCGGATAGGTCAGCGTCAGTTTCACTTTCTTGTCCGGGCCAATGACGAAGACGATGCGAACGGTGAAGGTGTCGCTGGCGTTCGGGTGAATCATTTCGTACAGATTGGCAACTGTCTTGTCCCGGTCGGCAATCATCGGAAAGTTCATCGTGCAGTGCTGCGTTTCCTCGATGTCTTCTGCCCATTTGTTGTGCGAATCAGCCGGGTCAACGCTCAGGCCGATGATCTTGGCATTGCGTTTATCGAATTCCGGTTTCAACCGGGCGGCTTCGCCAAGCTCAGTGGTGCAAACAGGAGTGAAATCTTTGGGATGGGAAAACAGAACGCCCCAGCTATCGCCGAGCCATTCGTGGAAGTTGATAGAGCCTTCGTTGGTTTGCGCTGTGAAATCAGGCGCGATGTCGCCTATGCGAATAGACATAATCTTCTCCTTTGCAGGTTTGGGGTTCGTAAAAAGAGAGACGCCGGATTGATTACCGGCAACAACATGAACAGGTAAGAGGACAACAGCAGGATGTATGAATTGAGTAAATCATTGCAGCGCGGGCATCATATCTTCGTCATTCTTTTTGTCAAGATGGCAACTTTATGTCTTCATTGGCTTGACAGATTTTTTATGTGCAGTGTATTGTCCCGTCAGTTCAGAAATTGATTCGTGGTGATTTAAGGCAAATTGCTCCACGTTAAAAAAAGCGCTAAACGGCCCGAGGAAATGTAAAGATTTAAGCCTCGCGCTACTTTAAGAAAGCGCGAGGCTTTTTCATTTACTACACATCACTACCGGAAGCATTGGCGACCGGCTATTGAAATAGACAGTGGCGATTTACAACGAATTGCTCCACTCAAAAAACTGCTAAAGAGTTGCGGGAATCAGAATATCGAAAAACCCTGCGCTATCTTTAGCGCAGGGTTTTTCATTTGGTACAGAACCGGAAGCTTTAGCGACCGGAATATAAGAGGGACAAAAGAATGAGTTTTGTGAAGGGATTGAAATGTCGCGAATGCGGAACGGCCTATAAGGTCGAGCCAGTGGCGATCTGTGAAGAATGTTTTGGACCACTGGAAGTGGATTACGATTACGAAGCAATCAAAACGACGCTGACCCGCGAAGAGATCGCCGGTCGTGAGAAAACCATGTGGCGGTATAAAGAGCTTTTGCCGTTGGAAAACAAGCCGACCGTTGGCTTGAACACAGGATGTACGCCGCTCGTCCGTGCCGAGCGGCTGGCCAAGGCGCTCGGTGTGGGCGAGCTTTTCATCAAAAACGACGCGGTGCAGCATCCAACCTTGTCGTTCAAAGATCGTGTTGTTGCCGTTGCGCTGTCAAAGGCGCGCGAGTTCAAGTTTGAAGCCGTCGGGTGCGCTTCTACCGGAAACCTGGCCAACTCAGTCGCTGCCAACGCCGCGGCTGCCGGTTTTCCCGCCTACATTTTGATTCCCGACAATTTGGAAAAGAGCAAAGTCACAGCCACACAGATTTATGGCGCGACTGTCGTCCCCGTCAAAGGCAATTATGACGACGTTAATCGCCTGTGTAGCGAAATCGCAGGCCGTCATCCCATCGCTTTCGTCAACGTTAACCTCAGGCCATTTTACGGCGAAGGCTCGAAAACTTTTGGATATGAAATTGCCGAACAACTCGGCTGGGAAGCTCCGGACGCCGTTGTCGTTCCAATGGCCGGCGGTTCGCTGATCACGAAAATTTACAAAGCCTTTGGCGAACTGTCGAAGCTGGGTTTGATCGAAGAAAAACAAACGCGCTTTTATGGCGCACAAGCCACGGGTTGCAATCCGATTGCCGCCGCTGTCAAAGCAGGCACGCGCGACATTCGCCCGGTTAAACCGAATACCATCGCCAAGTCATTGGCTATCGGAAATCCGGCAGATGGTTATTTCGCCACCGGAGTCATTACCAACACGGGCGGCTGGTCAGAAGACGTCAGCGATACCGAAATCGTCAGCGCCATGAAATTGCTGGCCGAAACCGAAGGCATCTTTACCGAAACCGCAGGTGGCACGACACTGGCTGTAACCAAAAAGCTGATCGAGCAAGGCCGATTGACCGCCAAAGATCGCATCGTCATTGCTATCACTGGCAACGGATTGAAGACGCAGGAAGCGTTGACGCTCGAAGACCTGAAATCCATTGAACCGAAGTTGTCGGCGTTTGAAAGCGCCGCTGGATTCACGCGCGCAGCAACTGCAGCCGCTTAAGCACCAAAAGAAGGAGTACATCATGTCCCAAACAGTAATCATTCCAACGCCGCTGCGTAAATTCACCAAAGATACCGAACTGGTAGAAGTGCAGGGCGCAACCATCGGCGAAGTATTCAATCAGCTTGAAGCCGCTTATCCCGGCATTCAGGCTCGCCTGTGTGAAACCAACGGCGAACTTCGCCGCTTTATCAATGTGTATGTTGACGGCGAAGACATTCGCTTTCTGCAAGGCTTGAACACCGGCTTGGCCGACAAAGCCGAAATCTCCATTGTCCCGGCGATTGCAGGCGGTTGAGAGCGAAGGTAAATCATCAACGAAGAATTCAAGCCGCCATTTGCTCATCAGAGCCTTGGCGGCTTGAATCTTTTTCTGATCATCGCTCAGGCATATAATGCAGCCTTGGAAAGGAGAATTGATTATGTCTCTGGAAACTCAAGACGTGACTGCCGAAAGCATCATGACGCTGATCGAACAATTGCCTTCAACTGAGCGTACTCGATTGACGCAATTGATCAGGGAGCAGGAATCTGAGCCAATCAAAGCCAAAGCTCCGCGTGATAAACGTGTGCCGTGTAAACCTATGCCGGACGATACTCGTGAAAGGCAGTGGGTCAAAGATCATAAACACGAATA
>CAZXHW010000028.1:0-19633 GCA_964639915.1 uncultured Heliomicrobium sp. | reverse complement strand
TTAGGAGAGCGTGTGGCACAAACGACCGCGATACTGAAACGAGGAAAGAAAAAATAATCGGAGGAGATTTGGGAATGAAACGGTTCGCAATTCAACTTGGCTTTTTTGTTTGCTGCTTTCTGGCATTCGGCGTAACGGCTCAAGTGCAACAGCCCAAAAGCAACACTATAGTCATCAAAGCTGGACGCCTGATTGATGTGAAGGCCGGCACAGCACTAGAAAACCAAACCATCATCATCGAGGGGGAACGCATTAAATCAGTTGGTGCAAACTTGCCGATTCCTGCTGGAGCGCAGGTGATTGATCTATCGCGTTCGACGGTGCTGCCGGGAATGATTGATTCGCACACACATCTGTTGCAGAACTACGACGGTGCGCTGGGTGGCGATGATAACAACATGATTTTGACCGTCACGCAGATGAGCGTAGCGAAGCGGGCGCTGCTCGGCGCAGCAATGGGGCGCGAAGATTTGGAAGCGGGCATTACAACCGTGCGCGATTTGGGCAATTCGGGCTTGAACGGCGATGTTGCTTTGCGCGATGCAATCAACAACGGATGGGTCGTTGGGCCGCGCATTATCGCTTCAACGCGAGCACTGTCGGCGGCGGGTGGCCAGTTTGGCGGCGTACAAGCTGAAACCCAGAAAATCATTAACCAGGAATACGTCATCATCAGTGGCGTGGAAGAAGCCCGTCGCGCCGTCCGCCAGGCATTTTACGACGGCGCGGATTGCATCAAGATCATTGTAGATACAGGGCCACGCGTGGTTTCGCTGGAAGAGATGAAGGTCATCGTCGAAGAAGCGCACCGCGTCCGTCGCAAGGTTGCCGCGCACGCCGTCAGCGACCAAGCAATCCGTAGCGCCACAGAAGCCGGTGTTGATTCCATTGAACACGGCTACGGCGCCTCAGACGAAGCGCTGAAATTGATGGCTGAAAAGAAAGTCTTTCTGGTTCCGACAGACGGAACGTTGGATGATTACATGGCAATTTTTGGCGCGCGAAAGATGTCCACAGAAGAAGAAGCCCAGCAGCGCAAGAATATGGAAGCTGGCTTGAAACAATTGCAAAGCCGTGTCGCTCGCGCGGTTAAGGCGGGTGTGCGCATTTCTGCTGGATCAGACATGTATTACGCGATGCCCGGCAAAACGCGCGGCCAAGCCAGTCTGACAATGTTGGGAGCTTACGCGCAATCGGGCATGGCACCAATCGAAATTATTCGCGCAACGACCGTGAACGCTGCCGAATTGTTAGGCTGGCAAACACGCATCGGCTCCATCGAAGCTGGCAAATTTGCTGACATCATTGCCACGGACGGCGATCCACTAAAAGATATTCTTGAATTACAGAAAGTGAAGTTTGTGATGAAAGGCGGGAAGGTAATCAAACAGTAGTTGGCCGCGAAAAAAAATGGGGCTGACGATTGCTCGTCAGCCCTTTTAACCTCACCCCTCGGAAGGAACTACGAAGTAGGAACCACTACACACAAAACACAGGAGAAAAACTAATCCCGTTCAACACGGAGATTGTTGGTCACGGAAAAGACCCCCGAAACTCCGTTCGCCGCAATATTGGCGCGAGCCGAATCGCTCTTGGTTGGCACGACGCCTTCCAATGTCACATTGCCGTTTCTGACGATAATGTGAATCGGCGCGACAGCTTGCAACGCTAACCGATCAAGACCCGGCTGGCGATAAATTGCCCGGTAAGTCGCCAGCCGAATCCGATCGTCGAAGTTCGACAACGGCAGCACCTCGATCTTATTCACCACTTCTTCAACCCCTGCGACTTTCGCCACCACTCGCTTCGCGTCGCTTTTCAGCGTCGGGCGCGAGACTTGACCATAAAGTGTTACCGTACCGTCTTCGAGCTTGAAACTTAGATTGTCAAACACACTGTAAAACGGAAGCGTGACCAGTTCTTTGCGAATCTTTTTGATCGTCTTGTCATACTGGCCAGCGTCATCAGCGGTTTTCGCCGCAACCGGCATTACCGCAAACATCAACGTCAGCACTGCTGCTGCAAATAACTTTTTCATACATCTCCTCCTCTATGCTATTGAAAAGCTTCAAAAGGCTTTTTCTGTTTTCAATCATCAACCTCATTGCGTCGCTTACGATGTGAGCATACGTAAGAGGGTTGTTTGATAGTTTTCTTGCACAGGAAATTTTTTAATTTTGTCAGCCCAGAGACAGTTTTGCTGAGAAGCGACTAAGCTTGGGCTTGCGTCAAAGCTTAGCCGCATTCAAGAATCCAAACCGAATGGCTCTCTTTCTAGTCTCAACTCCAATCGGCAACCTGGAAGACATCACGCTTCGGGCGCTCAGCGTTTTGAAGTCGGTTGACCTGATCGCCTGCGAAGACACGCGGCACACGCGGCGATTGCTGGATCATTTCGGAATCAGCAAACCGACTGTTAGCTATCACGAACACAACGAGCAAGCGCGGGCACTGGAACTCGTTCAACGTCTAGCTGGCGGCGAATCCGTTGCCATTGTGACGGACGCGGGGACGCCTGGAATTTCTGATCCGGCTTATCGAATTGTCCTGGCGGCAATCGAACGCGGCATCGCCGTCGTGCCGATTCCGGGAGCCGTGGCGCTGGTCGCTGGGCTAGTAGCTTCAGGTTTGCCCACTGATTCGTTTTTGTTCGCAGGTTTTTTGCCGGTCAAAAAGATGGCTCGGCAGGCGAAGCTGAAAGACTTGAAAGCCGAACGCGCGACATTGGTTATTTATGAGGCGCCGCACAGGATTCGCGAAACGCTGGCCGACGCGCTGGAAGTTTTGGGCGACCGGCAAGCTTCGCTCGCACGTGAACTGACCAAGCTTCACGAACAATTTATTCGCGGCAAACTGTCAGAACTTGTCGCGCATTTTGATACCCATCAACCGCGAGGCGAAATGACGCTTGTCATCGCCGGAAGCGGAAATGATAATTTGCCGACGGTCGAAACAGGCTCAGTCAGCGAACAGGTTGAACGGTTAATGTCGGACGGTTTGAGCCGCAACGATGCCATCAGGCAAGCCGCCAAATCTCGCGGCCTGACAAAACGCGATGCCTATCAATTGATGTTAGAAGAGAAGGAAACCGATGAAGATCAAAACTGAAAATTTCTGCTCAGCATTGCTGACGTTTTTTCTGCTGTCTAGTATCTGCTGTCTGGTGTCTGTTTCAGCAAATGCTCAACTGCTCAAGCAAAATGATTACGGTGTAGGCGTGACCGTCGCCATTTACCAGTTTGACGATGCCCGTTCGAAACAGTTTGCCCAGGTCAACACTCTGAAAGTCACGGCCAACTCCCCTGAAGAGGAAATCGAATACATTCAGCGAAACTTCGGCGCTGAAGACCTGAAAGTTCGCCACGTCCGCACCATCGGCTTGCGTGAAGGCGAGCCGTTCACAGATTCGCAGCCGATGAATGAAAACCAGTTTGTTTTCGTCATTACGCCTCGCATTATTTCCAAAAGCGAAGTGACCTTTGATTTTGTCGCCAAATACGGCGAACAAACTCTGCTGGAAGCCAAAAGCGTGACGGCTGGAAGTTACGAAACCGTCTTGCTGCGCGGTGAGCGTGGCGGATTTGGCGTCAAGGAATTCAAAGGCCCAAATGGCGTCGAATCAGTTCCGGAAAAACGAGCGTTATTGGTGACGATCACGCCAACAGTGCAAACCGCCCGAAGCCTGCAAAACAAGCCTTCGGATATTTCGCGGCCTACTGATCAATACGGCTCTAAAATCGAACTTGGCGAAAGCGATACCTTCATTATTCCAACGATCCTCAATCGAGCGCCGCTGAAATTTCCAGCCAGCGCCAAGCTCACAGGCTCAATCACCCTGCAATGCATTGTCACGCCCGAGGGCACGGTTTCCAACGTGCGAGTACTTGATTCTCCGGACTCTGCGCTGAACCCAAAAGCGATTGAGGCGTTTCGTCAATATCGCTTCAATCCGGCGAAACTGAATGGTCGCCCAACATATTCGACCTTTCGCGAAACCATCATCCTGAGCAAGCCGGAAATCCAATAAAGACCAGCCGACAGGATGTCGGCGCTCCCTGACTATATGATCAAGTTTTTGCACATCGCCGACATTCATCTGGGCATTCGCCGCTACCAATCTGAGGCCCGCGCAAAAGACTTTTTTTTGGCCTGGAAAGATTGCATTGAACGCTACGCCTTAGCCGAGCAGGTTTCGTTTGTATTGATTGCAGGGGATTTTTTTGACGCTCGCAAAGTTGAGCCATTAGCCATGAATCAGGCAATTTACTGTTTGAAAAAACTTCAGGAAGCTGAAATTCCTGTCGTAGTCATCGAAGGTAATCACGATTCGCATGAATTCGGGACAACTTCCAGCTGGCTTCGTAGCTTGTCACGCTGGGGATACATCAAGCTCCTAGAACCGATTTATGAAGATGAGGGCGTTGTTAGGATGAAAGCCTGGAACGATCAAGACTGCGAAGGCTCATACATTGATATAGATAATGTACGCATCTTCGGCTCGATCTGGTATGGCTCAACAATAACGAAGTCGCTGACTGCTCTAGTTGATTTGTTGCGCGACCATCATGCCCCTGACCGGTTCAATGTCATGATGCTGCACACGGACATCGAAGGCCATGTCAATCACCCCAGTCCGCCGTTGCCTGTTGCTAAGTTGAATGAATTGAAAACTTATATTGACTATCTGGCGCTCGGACATACGCACAAAAACTTCGAAATTGACGACTGGGCTTACAACCCGGGCTCGCTGGAAGCTTGCAGCGTGGATGAGTACGCCAACCAGCGTGGGGCGTATTTGGTCGAAGTCGAAGGCAAACAGCACACTGCCAAACTGGTTCAGGATTACCATCAGCGACCGGTCATACGCTTCGGCTTCGATGTTGACGGCAAAGCGACACCGGAAGAATTTCACGAAGCCTTATTCGCACAGCTTAGGCAGGAATTGACTCCCTACGACCCGAATGAATCCGATTCCCTGCCGCCCGTCATTGAATTGGCGTTGCGCGGGCAATTGGGCTTTAAAAATTCCCTGTTGGAACTGAACCGCATTCGGGATGAGATCAAGAAGGAGTTCAAACCTTTGCTTGCGATGGTTCGCAATCAGACGATTCCAGTCGAATATGCGGTCGCCGCCGGGTTAAGCGAAAATGTTACGCGCAGCGAACGGGAGCGAAGAGTCGTTGAAGATTTGATTTCCCGTGATGCGCGCTTCCGAGATCAGGCGATGGACGTTGCCAGTTTAATTCTGGAAGCCAAACGATTGGCGCTGGGAAATGAAAAACCGGCCAGTATTGTGGAAATGATTGAAGGCAAGATGGCCGAATTGCAGAACCAGGGCTTGGCTGGTGGCCATCAAACGTAGAAGTTTTACAAATTCCCTGCTGCTCCGTAAGAAATTCATTTGGCAATTTCCCACTCTTTGAAGCAGAATGGAATCCCTCTCGAATCCCCCCGCTTGCGATTCGATTTCAATAATTTACTAGCTTGGCGGTTCGGTTATGGAAACGGTTTTTATCGTTCTAGGCGTTATTCTTTTTCTACAAAGTCTGCTGTCTTTTGTTGCGGCATTGCGATTTGCCCGCTACGCCCTGCGCTACAACCGCCCTCGCTTGACCCGCTACCAACCCAAAGCCGTCGTCATTGTTCCCTGCAAAGGTTTAGAGCACGATTTTGAGGAAAACATACGCGCTCTTTTTGCACAGGAATACCGAGACTACGAAATCATCTTTGTTACTGAAAATGAAAGAGATCCGGCTTATGGAGTGCTGTCCCGCTTAATCAAAAGCTACAGCCGCAGACCCGCCTGGTTGATCGTGGCCAATGAAGCCAAGGCTTGCGGTCAAAAGGTTCACAACCTATTGGCAGCAATTGACATGCTCAATTCGATTGACCGGCGTGCGGAAGTGCTGGTCTTTGCCGATTCCGACGCACGCACAAGCCGACACTGGCTGTCGGAACTTGTTGCCCCACTTGGAGATAAGCGGATCGGGGCGACAACTGGTTTTCGCTGGTATTTACCTGCAACCATTGGTGGTTCAGGTTTAGCTTCACGGCTATTATCGGTTTGGAATGCTAGTGCCTTGTCCCTGCTTGGTGAGCATTCGTCGTTCGCCTGGGGCGGTTCAACCGCAATTCGGCGAGAGAACTTCGACCGGCTGCAGATCAAACAAATCTGGCAAGGTGCGCTCAGCGATGATTATGCCCTGAGTGCAGTGATTCGTCAGGCAGGCCAGCGCATAAAATTTATCCCGCAGTGTTTGGTGGCCTCGTACACGGATGCGAATCTGGCCAATTTGCTGGAATTCAGCACACGGCAAATGCGTATCACGCGCGTTTACTCGCCTCGTGTTTGGCAAATGGCGGCGTTTTCCCACATCTTATACAACCTGACATTTTGGGGTGGGATGACTTGGCTGATTGCCGCGTCCTTTTTCGGAAAGCTCAGCTTTGTACTGGCCGCTTTGCTCACAGGGATTTTCTTGCTAGGCGCAACCACCGGTTGGATTCGCGCTGTCGTCGCCACTCAGTTGATGACGGCCAATCATCCCGGTACGCATAAAGACCGGCAAAACATCTTGCAAAAAAGTTGGCAGAAAAGCCTGCAAAAAACCTGGTGGGCGTATGTTTTGCTGGGACCGATTGTTTCGGTTCTCTATCTTTACAATGTGCTTGCTTCGGCCTGGACAAAACGCATCGTTTGGCGCGGCATTGGCTACGAAATGGTTTCTCCAACGGAAACCATTATTTTGCGTCGGCCCAAAACCCGCTTGGCCACTGATCCGGCCGTTGTCATTCCCCGCAAACGCAAAGCGTCTGTTCGATCTTCATCAACTCAGCCCTAAGGCCACCACTCTAATACTCTCATCCATCTACTCTCATCCATCGCTTTCACAACTTCCTTATTCCCCCTCAACAGACCTGATAAAGATTTGTCACGAAGCAATCTGGTAATTGACAGTTACCAGTCGCCTTCATATACTCTGCACTCGCTTTCGGAGAGTGCTACTAAAGTTAAGGCGACTAACGCACATTACCTGAGCGCACAACACTCAAGTTTTAAGCACTTCGAAGCGGGAAAGCCTGAAATTTAATCTACGATTCAAATAATTAACCAATCTGAAAGGAGTTTTTCCAATGGCAACATCAATTCGTCCGCTCAACGACCGCATCATCGTGCGCCGCGTGGAAGATCAGGAGCAGATGCGTGGAGGTCTTTACATCCCCGACACTGCGAAAGAAAAACCACAGGAAGGCGAAGTCATCGCCGTCGGCAACGGTAAGTTACTGGACAACGGAACCCGCATCGCGATTGACATCAAAGCTGGCGACAAAGTTCTGTTTGGCAAATACGCTGGTACCGAAATCAAACTGGATGGCGAAGAGTACCTGATTTTGCGCGAGGACGATGTCCTGGGCGTGATCGAAGGCGCAGCTAAGGGCAAAGGCGCCAAATAAGCATCATTTATCGGAGATTTATAGGAGGAACAACTTATGGCAAAACAAGTTATTCACGGCGAAAATTCCCGTCAGGCAATTCTGCGTGGCGTTAATCAACTCGCCGATGCAGTTGCAATTACGCTTGGCCCGAAAGGCCGTAACGTAGTCATTGACAAGAAATTCGGTTCACCGACCATCACCAAAGACGGCGTCACAGTCGCCAAGGAAATCGAACTGAAAGACGCGCTGGAAAACATGGGCGCTCAAATGGTTCGCGAAGTCGCGTCGAAGACTTCGGACGTTGCCGGTGATGGCACCACGACTGCAACGGTTCTGGCGCGCGCAATTTTCAAAGAAGGCGTTAAAACCGTCGCTGCTGGCGCCAACCCGATGGCACTGAAGCGCGGTATCGAAAGAGCTGTCGAAGTTGCCGTCCAGGCGATCAGCAATATGGCCAAGAAGGTCAGCGAAGATTCGATTGCTCAGGTCGGAACAATTTCCGCCAACGGTGACGAAACAATTGGCGGCATCATTGCTGAAGCGATGAAAAAGGTCGGTAAAGACGGCGTCATCACCGTTGAAGAGTCACGTTCGCTGGAAACCCTGTTGGAAGTGGTTGAAGGTATGCAGTTTGACCGCGGTTACCTGTCGCCGTACTTCGTCACTGATCCGGAACGTATGGAAGCGTCGCTGGACAATGCAATGATCCTTCTGAACGAAAAGAAGATCAGTTCGATGAAGGACCTGTTGCCGTTGCTGGAACAAGTGGCAAAGCTGGGCAAACCGTTGTTGATCATTGCCGAAGACATTGAAGGCGAAGCGCTGGCGACTTTGGTCGTCAACAAATTGCGCGGAACGTTGAATGTTTGTGCCGTCAAAGCTCCTGGCTTCGGTGATCGCCGCAAAGCCATGCTGGAAGACATTGCCATCCTGACCGGCGGCAAAGTCATCAGCGAAGACTTGGGCATCAGACTTGAGAACGTCAAGTTGGAAGATCTGGGACGCGCCAAGAAAGTCACGGTGGACAAAGACAACACCACCATCGTTGAAGGTTCTGGCAAAGGTTCGGATATTTCGGGTCGCGTTGCCACCATTCGTCGTCAGGTCGAAGAAACCACTTCGGATTACGACCGTGAAAAACTGCAAGAACGTCTGGCCAAACTGGTCGGCGGCGTTGCGGTGATCAAGGTCGGTGCGGCAACCGAAACCGAGCTGAAAGAGAAGAAAGCTCGCGTTGAAGATGCCATGCACGCCACGCGCGCGGCAGTCGAAGAAGGCATCGTTCCGGGCGGCGGCGTGACGCTGGTTCGCGCGGCGAAGGCGCTGGACAGCTTGAAGCTTGAAGATGAAGACGAGCAGATCGGCGTCAACATCGTCAAACGCGCTCTGGAAGAGCCGCTTCGCAAGATCGCCGAAAACGCCGGTCGCGAAGGCGCGGTGATTGTCGAACGCGTCAAGAGCGAAAAAGGCGTTAACTTTGGCTTCAACGCTGCGACCGAAGTCTTCGAAGACCTGGTCAAAGCGGGCGTCATTGATCCGGCGAAAGTTTCGCGCACCGCGTTGCAGAACGCGTCTTCCATCGCAGCCCTGATGCTGACGACCGAAGCTCTGATCTCGGAAATCCCCGAAGAAAAGAAAGCTCCGGCAATGCCTCCGGGTGGCGGAATGGACGGCGGATTCTAAAACCGGCCAAACTGGAAAATGAAAAGGGAGCCAAATGGCTCCCTTTTCATTTCAGGCCAGGAAAAACAAGTCTGGCAGTCGTCCGTTCTGCCAACATGGGTAAACGACTCATCTTTCCCGCCTGGGCTCCGCCGCACACCCCCAACGAACGCGCGGCGAAATCAATCAGACAATCATCAAATTTCAACCTGCCTTGCTGCCAAGCCGCTTTGATTGCGGAGCGCGAACAATTTCGACGGAACAGTGGGCGTGCAAAGCCACCGCTTGAGAAACCGATCCGAGCAAAAAACGATCCAGTCCACGCCGCCCGTGGGAACCGACAACAATTAAATCCGCTCCCCAGCTTTCCGCTTCGTCCAGAATCACTTTTTTTGCAGCGCCTTCAACAATGTCACCCGTCAGTTCGAAATGATTGTCACTGGCGCGCAACGTCGCGATGGCGCGATCAATTGCACGGCGTGCAATTTCGTAATAATTGCCCCCTGGGCTTGGACTTTCCGCCTCAGAAACGAATGCTGGTTCGACGGCGGAAACCACTTTGACCTCTGTGCCGGTTGCCCATAACCGTCCGGCAACCGATTCAACGGCCACTTGAGAAAATCTGGACTCATCAACTCCAATCAGTACTTTCATTCTCCCTCCTTCAAGTTGAGAAACCCGCGGCAATAGGTGGGATTCCTCAACCGCTATGGTTCACAAGAAAAGTTTTGCGTTAATCCCCAGAGGCGTTTAGAGCAACCAGCGAAGGTCTGGCAGCGACTGACAACGATGTTTCTCTATTCTGGCTGCGTTGTTGCAGTTCTTCCCAGGAAACCAGAGCTTGTCCATCGCGCGAAATGTGCTGTTTGCGCCAGTTGGAGATCAAATCCAAACAAGCGTGGTCAATGTAATGCAGCCGTTCGATGTCCAACCGGGCTGGAGTTCCTGAAGGGACCGATTCCAACGCTGCCGCCAATTTTGGCAACCGCACAAATGTCGCCGCGCCGATCAGCGTTACCGTTGTTTCACCGCTTTCGGATTCGGTATGTATGCGAACTTCCAAGTGCGTGAAAGTGTAAAGCAGTTTCAGCAGCGCCAATCCCAAGCCAATCAACACACCGACCAGCAGATTGGTGACAACGATGCCTGCCAAAGTAGCGAAATAAATTGCGACTTCTGGCCAGCCAAACGGTTTCAGTTCGCGCACGGCTTTCGGCGTCAGCAATTTGAAGCCCGTGTAAACCAAAATCGCAGCCAGCGCCGTCGTCGGAATTTTGTTCAGGATAAAAGGAGCCAGCACCACCAAGCCCAGAATCCACACACCGTGCAAAATCGCGGAAGCACGCGTTTTGCCGCCCGCATTGACATTCGCGCTGCTGCGAACAATCACGCCTGTCATTGGCAATGCGCCAAGTAAACCGCAGATGGAATTGCCAACCCCTTGAGCAAACAGCTCCTTGTTGTATTGAGTCCGATCGCCGTTGTGCATGCGGTCAACCGCCGTGGCGCACAAAAGCGTTTCGGCGCTGGCGATAAAACACAATGCGACCGCCGAACCCAGAACAGACAGGTTCAGCAAATTGTTCAACGTTTCCGTTGTCGGAAAACTGGTCACACTGGCCAGATTGCTGGGCACATTGACGTACTTGACCGGAGCGCCAACAATCATCGCTCCAATTGTGACAACAACAATCGCCACCAGCGGAGCTGGAACGATCTGCAACTTTTTCGGCACATAGCCCCAGGCGAAAATCAGGGCCATTGTGATCAACCCAATCGCGGCTGCGATGTGGTGCGATGAACCGTCAGCCGGCATGATTCCTTTGTAAATCGCTGCGGGAATTGAAAGCAGATTGGTCAGCCCGCTACCTTTCGGCCCGTCGTCCACCATTACATGAACTTGCGACGCGATGATCAGCACGCCAATTCCAGCCAGCATTCCCTGAATCACGGCGGGCGAAATGGCGCGGAACCATTGCCCCATTCTCAAAACGCCCATCAGTATTTGCAGCATCCCCGCAAGCAAGACAATCGCGCCGAGCATGCCAATGCCATGCTGCTGAATCATTTCCCACACCAGCACGGTCAATCCTGCGGCTGGACCGCTGACTTGAAGCGGGCTGCCCGCAATAAAACCGACGACCAGACCGCCGACGATTCCTGTAATCAATCCCAGGGCGGGCGGCACGCCCGATGCAATGGCGATGCCCATGCATAAAGGCAACGCGACAAGAAACACGACAATGGAAGCGAGAAAATCTTTGGCAAAATTCTCTCCACTCCGGGTCTTCGATGAAGTTTGCAACTGATTCATACTCTTTCCCTGTTTAGGTAATGAGGCCCGCGTTTAAGACGGGCCAACTTATTCGGTTAGGCTGCCGCCCTGTGCGTCATGGTTTGATCGGGAGCGATGGTCATCTTTTGGGTGACTGCCGGCTTGACCTCATCAATGCTGATCGGAGCGAATCTGGAAAGCTCAGGATCATAAGCAAGAATCTGGCCGCTTTCGATGTGATAAACCCAGGCGTGCAAGGTCAAATTCCCCTTTGCCAGCCGGGCCGCGACTGCCGGGTACGTCCGTATATTTTCGAGCTGCATCAGCACGTTTTCCTTGATCGTGGCGTTGAGCAGATCGTCTCCGCTAACGTCCTGATAACATTCTTCCACCACACGTCTGGTCGCTTCGGCGTGCTTTAACCATCCGGCCACCAGCGGCAATTGCGCCAATCCTTCGGGATTCAAAAGCCCTTTCATTGCGCCGCAATGCGAATGCCCCATCACAATAATGTGACTGACTTTCAACGCCGCGACGGCAAATTCAATGGTTGCCCCCTCTCCGCCATTGGCTGCGCCGTAGGGCGGAACGATGTTGCCCGCGTTGCGGATGACGAATAACTCGCCCGGCAGCGTCTGCGTTAACAGATCCGGCACAATCCGTGAATCAGAGCAGGTAATCATCAGCGTTTCCGGTTCCTGCCCTTTTGAAAGCTTCTCAAATAATTCCTGGTGTTCGTTGAAGTGTATGGCCTGAAATTCGTGAATGCCGCGTACAAGTTTTTCCATAACGATTCTCCCTGGTTAAGCTATGCGTGTTCAATATTTCTCTTCCTGCGTTTTGGCCATTTGAAAACTTTGGCCACAGAGCTTTTAGCAATGGCTATGCCTGGCGGTAAGTCGCTGATTCTGCTGAATGCTGAAGATAAGTTGCGGATTTAGCTGAAAATTCAGAGGGACAAATTGTCGCAGGGCTGAGGCGATGTGAGACAAGTTTCAGGCTGAAGCAAAAGACTGGCTCAATTCAATTGGATTCAAAGTTCAAAGTTCGGGTCTTCGGCGCGGTATTCATCCAGCTTGCGGTGAAGCGTGCGACGGTCGCAACCCAGCAATTCCGCCGCGCGGGATTTGTTGTTATTGACCAGCCGCAAAGTTTCCAGAATATATTCGCGTTCCAGTTCACGCAATGTCATTCGTTGCTGGCGAGCCTGCGCCAGCAATTGAATTGTCTGGCCGCCATTGCGAACGCGTTCAGGTAAATCCTCAGGCGTCAGATTTGCGCCTTCGGCCAAAGCGACGGCACGCTCAATGGCATTTTCCAACTCACGCGCATTGCCCGGCCAGGAATAAGCCGTCAGCATCGCCAGAGCTTCCGGCGTGACACTGAGCGTCGCCCTGCCCGCGTTTTCGGCAGCTTTGTTCAGGAAATGTTCCACCAGCAGGGGAATGTCGAACGGGCGCTGGCGCAGCGGCGGAATATCCAAGTGAATGACATTCAATCGCCAATACAAATCTTCGCGAAAACGCCCCGTTCGGATTTCCGCTTCCAGGTCGCGATTGGTGGCGGCGACTACGCGAACGTTGATATTTTTTTCCTGGTCTGCGCCGACGCGCCGCACAGTTCCTTCCTGCAAAACCCGCAACAGTTTGGGCTGCATTGTCAGCGGCAATTCGCCAACTTCATCCAAAAAGATAGTTCCTCCGTCAGCAGCCTCGAACAATCCGGCGCGCGCCTGCTTGGCGCCGGTAAACGCCTGTCCGGTATGACCGAACAGTTCCGATTCGATCAGTTCGGTTGGAATCGCCGCGCAATTGACCGGCACGAAATCACCTTTGCGTTCTGACATTTCATGGATCGAACGGGCGACCAATTCTTTGCCGGTGCCGGATTCTCCTGTAATCAAAACCGTGCTGGCGCTAAGAGCGGCCCGGGAAATCAGTTTGAAAAGCTCCTGTATGGAGCGCGAAGCTCCGATGATCCGCGTTGGAGCTTTTGGCAATTGACGCCGCAACCGTGCCTGTTCGCGTTGCGGAGCACTTTGGGCCAGCGCTGCCTCCACCACGCGCAACAGGTCGTCAGTCTGAAATGGCTTGGTCAGATATTGATACGCTCCGGCTTTCACCATTTCCACTGCCTGTTCCACCGAACCAAACGCCGTCATCACAATCACTGGAGCTTCCGGGCGGCTGAGCCGCATCCACTGCAACAACTCATCTCCCTTTACTCCCGGCATTCGCACATCCGTCAGCACCAAATCAATGATTTCCTGTTCACGTTCCAAACGCGTCAGCGCCGCGCGGCCGTCAATGGCGACGGCGGTTTCGTAGCCATTGGCTTCCAAGTCGTCCTGCAACAAATCGCGCAGGTCAGCTTCATCATCAACAATCAAAATTCGCGCTTTCAAAATGGGAACCTCATTTTTCGTCATCCGTCGTGCCAGGGACCGAATTCAGAGCAGCAGGCAAAAAGACTGTGAACGTTGCGCCGCCTTCGGGGTTATTCTGTGCTTCGATCCAACCACCGTGCTCTTCCACAATGCGGCTGGAAACTGCCAATCCCAATCCGGTTCCGTGCCCGACTTCTTTGGTGGTGAAAAAGGGATTGAAAATATTTCCCAAATGCTCTGGCGGAATTCCCGCTCCACTGTCGGCAAACCGAATTGCAGCAAACGCTTTTTCGTCGCGAATTGCTTCCAGACAATCAATGCGCAGCCGTCCGCCTTGCGGCATGGCCTGAATTGCGTTGGCCAGAATGTTCAGAAACGCCTGCTGCAATAGATTCGGATCAGCTTCTGCCCTGCAAAACTCGGCACAGTTTTTTTCAATCTTCACACCTGCCAGTTCGGCTTTCGGCTCCATCAGTTCGATTGCCTCCGTCATCAGCCTGGATAATATGACCAACCGGCGGCGAAGCTCATAAGTCCGCGAAAGATTCAACAGATTGCGCACAATGTCGGTGATGCGTTCCGTTTGATTGCGGATAATCGCCAGATTGCGTTGATGCGGTTCCGCAGGAGTCGCCGGATGATTGGCCAACTGTTTGGCGCGACCATCAATTACCTGCAGCGGCGCGCCCATTTCGTGAGCGACTCCCGCAGCCAGATGCCCAACCGCCGCCAGCCGTTCGCTGTGGCGAAGTTTGCGTTCCAATGCCAGCCGTTCTTCAGTTTCACGCTCAGCCTGACGCCGCTGTTTGACCAGACTTTCCGCCATGCGATTGAAGTTTTCCGCCAACTCCGCCAGTTCCCCGCCACCCAGTGGCACGTTCACGCGATGCGACAATTCGCCACGTCCCATTGCTACAGCGCCGACAAGCAGTTCCTGAATTGGCGCTTTCAAGCTGTACTGCGTTGCCACCAGCACCACCAGGAAGATTGTCGCGCCAAGCAGCAACACCATCAGCAGAATTTCTCGCCGCATTTGCGCAATGGCATCCTGAACAAAGGAAATGGATTGGGCAATTTCCAGCGCGCCGACCGGCTGATTATTCACCTTCAAAGGCATAATGATGGAAAACACCTCTTCGCCGCCCAGCACGCGTTCAATCTCGATCTTTTCGCCTGTCGAAATGACCTGGCGCGCTTCCTTCAAATAACTAATCTCTTGCGCCGTGTTTGGGTGAGACGCCAGTTCAATATTTCCGGCCAAATCGAAAAGCAGCACGCTGTGAATGCCCGCGTTTTCACGCAAACGATTGATTAGCCGCTGGGCATCCAACACATGTCTGGCGGTGTAATTCTCTTCCAACGCAATCCGTAATGTGACGGCATGAGCGCGGACTTCGTCTTCAGCCGAACGTTTCAAACTCCGTTCCCGCTGTCGCAACAGCATTAAACTGGCAACGATCAAAACTGCGCTCACCGCCACGGTCAAGTGCAGAATCAACCGCGTACTGATCTTCATCCGGACTTCTCTCCTTGTGTTTTAGACCGGTTTGCAACTGCATTTACGGATAGAAACCACAGGGAACACTGGGATCACGGGGATAATTTAGGGAAAGTAGTTGTCTTCCCCGTGTGCCCCGTGCCTCCCCGTGGTTGATTCCGTACAGACAAATGAAATCCGATCTAGCTTTGCAGCCGCACAAGCTGACGCTGCGGATGCAGCAAATTGTTGGCCACGAAGGTAAGTTCAATCAATTGAAGAAAAACCGTGGCTGGATTGTCGCAAATTGCCTCAACAAAAGAGCCAAGCACGGGAACAGGCAAGGTTCGTCTTTTGGTCAAAATAGATCAGAAAACAGAAACAAGACTTCGCATCAGCCGCGGCTTCAAATCCACATAGCCTTGATCGCCAGCCACCAAATCGCGCAAGACTTCGCGCACCCCTCGATGGCGTTTGGCCAACTGCACCATGCGCTCTGTCAAACGCGCTCCCGCAAAGTTGCCGTAATAAAACCGATCCGAAAGCTCTGAAGCGCGACGCAATTCGGCTCCGAACTCAGCGCGCCACATCGGGTCGAAATCGGCCACGCGCGTTTTCATCGCTTCGGCCAGCAAATCGGCGGATTTGATCGCGTAATAAATCCCTTCGCCGGTTAGCGGATCAACAAAACCCGCCGCATCGCCAATCAATGCCCAAGCCTTGGCAGCGTCGCAAGCCTGCAAACCATCCCAGGTTGCAACGTCCAGCGCAGGCAAAATTGCGGCGTAAAAGTTTGTGTTTGCAGTTGCTTTCCCCTCGGAACTTCGGATTTCCCGAGCTGCCGCCGGATCTTCGGTTTCGATGTAAGCCAGCAATTTTTCTTTCAGCCAGGCGGGTGTCACTTCCTGATAGCCGCTGGCAATGCCGTAAGAGATATGGTCGTGACGAGGGAACAACCATAAATAGCCGCTGGCTTCATCCAGGTATTTCACATCAACACGCGTTGGTGGCTGAGCATTTTTCACATTCCAGCCCAACGCGTAGGCAAAATCCTTTGCTTCAAACTTGACGCCGACGCGTCGCCGAATGACGCTGCTGGCGCCATCGGCTCCAACCAGAAAATCCGCAGTGAATTCCCCCGCAGAAGTTTCCAATTGCCAATGGCCTTGACTGAAATTGGTCTTTTCCACGCGCGCCACATGAAGCTGTGCGCCAGCGGCGATGGCTCGTTGTCGCATCATCTCGGCCAATTCCCTGCGAGAGTAAATGGCAAACTCGTGGCTGGGAGTGACAGTTAGATTGCGCCCTTGCGCCGAAATCAGCCGCAAACTGGAAATCAACTGTTTTGGCGATGTGCCATCGCGCAGAAACGAAAATTCACGCAGCGCTTTTGACGTGACGCCTCCGCCACAGGGTTTTTCCCAGGCCGGACGCGCGTCAAACAACAAAACTTCAGCGCCACTCTGCCTGAGTTGGTGAGCCAGATGGGAACCGGCGGGACCGGCACCGACAATTGCAACTTGCATCCAGGGACTCGCTTTTAGGGTAAAGATAACTTTCGCGATGTGAGCGCGGATTATACTAAATCGCAACACCGCAGTCCGAACAGTTTGCCTGACGTGCATTCAGAGTTATGCTGATCTGGCAGTAAGCAGAGAGATAAAAACTAAGCACCAGAAATAGACAGTACAAGAGACTCGAAAAGAGTCCACGGAGTCCATCATGAAAAAGAGCACCTATTGCGTCAGCACGCTGGCCCTATGTAGCTTGCTGTTCGGAGGCAGTGTTTCCGCTTCCGGGCAGCACAAAGAACAAAAGGTCTCAACTACCACCAACCCGCAACCCAACTCCTTCCTCGAAGACAAAAAATTCACCATCCGCGAAAGAACAGAGCTTGTTTCGTTCACATTGACGGTCACGGATCGTAAGGGACGAGCTGTCGAAGGGCTTTCGCCGCAAGACATCGAAATTTTCGAAGACAAGGTCAAACAAACCATTGAACATTACACGGCGGCAGATTCGCCCGTCAGTGTCGGTGTGGTGTTCGATCTATCAGGCAGCATGCAGCGAAAACTGGATTCTGCCCGGCAATCGCTAAAACGTTTTGTCGAAACCAGCCACAATGACGACGACTTTTTCGTCGTTGGGTTCAACCGGCAGGCCAATCTGTTGGCGGAATTCAGCGATGGCGACAGCGCAAGTCGGCATTTGAGCTTTGTGAAAGCGCAGGGAGAAACGGCGCTCTACGACGCAATTTATCTGGGGATTGAAAAAGCGTTGCAGGGGCGTCACCGGCGTCGGGCGTTGTTGCTGATTTCCGACGGGCAGGACAATGCTTCGCGCTATTCGCTGGCGCAGGTGCGCCACCGGTTAAAGGAAGCCGACGTGCAGCTTTACGCGATTGGCATTACCCGTCCGGGATTGAGTGACAAAGCTGAGCTTCGCGAAGAACAGCGCGGGCAAATGATCCTGCAAGACTTGGCGCAGTTGACCGGGGGGCAGGCATTTTTCATTTCAACAGAAGCCGAACTGGAACAAGCAACTTCGCGTGTCGCGCTGGAATTACGTCATCAATACAGCCTTGGGTATACACCCACCAACCAACAACGCGACGGGCAATGGCGAAAAATAAAAGTCCGCATCAATCGCCCTTCGGAAATGCCTCCGGTAGTAATCCGCGTCCGCGAAGGCTATTTCGCCGCACCATTTTAAGCAGGCCAATTCCTTCTATCTCTTGTCGCCGGAACGTTTAACCGAGCAGGCCAGCGTTCCGGCGAATCTTTCATTCCCTCCGCTTTCATATCTTTTTCAAGAAAAATTCAAAGCCAGCTAAATACCTGAATCCGTGGTGACGAGTATCGTCCTCCGCGTCACCCAAAGTTATCTCCGCAATCCCCCTGTAGAAAACTTGCCTGTAAGTCGTAAGGAGGACTTCTAATGAAAATGACTGGAATGCTTCAACGAATTTTGTTCACCTCTCTTTTTGCCTGCCTCATCGGAAGTGCAATTAGCTTGAAACAGACCCCATCTATCTTTGCCTTATTTTCCCCTGTCAAGGCTGCCACCCCGCCGCAGCCAGAATCGGTTGCCGCTCCTCAAGCCTGTCCTGCGGCAGTCATTGACGGCACCATTGGCAGCGGCAGCACGGATCACCCCTTCGTCACCGGCAACCAGACTTCACGGTTGTTTCGCGACAGCGTCGAATCCACATGTGGTTCTCAAAAACCGACTCCGAGCCTGACGGATGTCGGAATCACCTTCAAATTTGACGCCTACCTATTTTCCAACACGACTGCATCCCCCATTTGCGTCACGGTCATTACGACAGCAGGCGCGAACAACCAGATTCTGACTGCCGCGTACAACCAATCCTTCAATCCGGCCAATGTGCAAGCCAACTATCTGGGCGATGCAGGCAACAGCGATAAAACGCGCGCGTTTTCATTCATAGTGCCGGCCAATCACGACTTCGTCGTGGTGCAGAGCCGCGTCAATAACGCAGCCAATCCGCCTTCGTTGGCCTACAGCTTCCGCGTGCTGGGCATTCCGACCTGCAATTCCTGTCCGCCGTCCATTATCAGCGGAACAATTGGCACCGGCAGCAATCAATGGCCAGCCTCTATTGAGTCTCAAACCGGACGGCTATTTCGCAATTCGGTCGCATCGGACTGCAATTCCGTGAAGCCGACTCCCAGCGTGGAAGACGCCGCGACGCAATATCAATACGACGCGTATACATTTCTCAACACATCATCCTCATCGGTTTGCGTGACCGTCAACACCACGGCTGGCGCAGCCAATCAGATTCTGACTGCCGCATATCTGGATCGGTACAATCCGTTTGACGTTCAGAACAATTATCTGGGCGATGCGGGCAACAGTAACCAAAGCCGAAGCTTTTCATTCAACGTTCCGGCCAAGCGGTCGTTCGTGGTCGTGCAAAGCCGCGTCAATACGGCTGGCAATCCGACTTCCCTCGATTATTTCTTCAGCGTCACGGGGCTGACGGGATGCACAGGCTGTCCGGTCATCGCAATCACACCGGATAACATTCCTAACGCCTTGTCTGGAGTCGCCTACAACCAACAACTGACGCGAACCGGTGGCGTGGCATCTGGCACCTGGAGTGTGGTTGATGGTGCGTTGCCAGCCGGCTTGTCGCTCAATCCAACAACAGGCTTGCTTTCCGGAACGTCCACGGCTCCTGGCAATTACAATTTCTCAGCGCGGTTTACAGCCAGCAATGGTTGTTTGGGGGAAAAGCGATATTTCTTTTCGGTTATTGCCTGCCAACCTTTCACTTTGGGACCGGAGCCATTGCCTCGCGCGTTGGTGAATACGCTTTACAGCCAGCAATTAACAACCACAGGTGGAACCGCGCCTTATACATACAGTC
>CAZXHW010000027.1:0-19790 GCA_964639915.1 uncultured Heliomicrobium sp. | reverse complement strand
GTGAACATCAAAATTGCCAAAGACGGTGAAATTCTGGCTTCAGGGCCAAACATCATGCAGGGGTATTACAACCGCACAGAAGAAACCGAAGAGGCATTGGAAACCGATGCCGAAGGGCGCGTCTGGCTACGCACCGGTGATGTAGGCGAACTCGACAAAGACGGCTTTCTGTTCATCACAGACCGCAAAAAAGATTTGCTGAAAACCAGCGGCGGCAAATACATCGCGCCACAACCCATCGAAAACGCTATCAAACGAAGCCGCTTTGTAAATCAAGTTATTGTCATCGGCGATCAAAGAAAGTTTCCTGCTGTCATGATTGTTCCGCAACTGGATGCGCTGAAAGCTTATGCCCAACAATGCGGCATCTCGGCCAGTACGCCAGCCGAAATAATCACTCACCCAAAAATTGTCGGCTTAATTGAAGACGAAGTGGCAAAATGCACTGCCGACTTGTCGCAATACGAAAAGATCAAAGCCGTCTTATTGTTGGAAAACGAATTGACTGTAGAAAGCGGCGAGCTGACGCCGACGCTGAAGGTCAAACGCAGGGTCGTCGTCGAAAAACACAAGAAAGCGATTGACCGGATTTACCACGAAAAAGAAGCCGCTCATGCTGTGGCGGAATAAGGATCCGGAGGACCGGTAAGTTTTATGAGCACGCAGCTTCCAATCAACCTAAGCATCACACACATCGTTAAACACACACCGACCACGTGGAGTTTTTTTATGATTCCACAAAATGCTCCACGCCCAAACTTCATTGCCGGACAGGTTGCGGTGCTGGAAATGGACAATTATGGCGATTCGTATTACGCCTTCGCTTCTGCACCTGAAGAAAGCGAGTTTGAGTTTCTGGTCAAACGGCGCGTTTCGCCAAACGTGACGGCGGCGTTGTTTGATCCTCACATTGCCAAACACGTCGTGCTGAAAGACATTGTTGGCACAGGTTTCCCGGTTGAAGACCACAAGGGCCACGATCTGGTTTTCGTCGCGATGGGAACAGGGCTAGCTCCGCTGCGTTCTGCGCTACACCACATTTTTCCGAACCGAAGCGATTACGGGCGACTGTTCGTACTATACGGCGCGCGCACAATTGAAGATTTCTGCTTTGAAGACGAAATGACAACTGACTGGCGGCGACACGGAGTAGAGTTGCGTCAGGTCATCAGCCAGCCGGGCGACACCGACTGGGATGGCCCGACGGGTTACGTGCAAAGCCTGCTCGACCACATAGTGCCGGAAATGAACAACCCGTTGGCACTGGTCTGCGGATCACAGCAAATGATCGAACAGACCAAAGTTCGGCTGGGCGAGCTCGGTTTCGAATCAGAAAAGATTTTGACGAATTATTAACCTGCTTCCACGAAGTTACGAGAAGAAGCACGAACTTATTTGTAGACGATTCATAGGAGACATCAACAATGCAGATCAAAAAAGCTGCGGTATTGGGCGCGGGAGTCATGGGCGCACAAATCGCCGCGCATCTGGCGAACGCCGGCATTCCATGTTTGCTGCTGGACATCGCGCCGAAAGAATTGACGCCTGAAGAACAGGCCAAAGGCTTAACGCTGGAATCGCGCGCCGTGCGGAACCGCATTGCTCAAGCCGGCTTCGACGCCGCGCAAAAAGCGAAACCCGCCGCCTTCTTCGTCGCTGATGCGGCGAAGCTCGTTACCGTCGGCAACTTTGACGACGATCTGCCGAAACTGAAAGATTGCGACTGGGTGATCGAAGCTATCGTCGAAAAGCTGGAAATCAAACGCTCGCTGTATGAACGCATTGAGCCGCATCTGAAGCCCGAAGCAATCATCACTTCCAACACCTCCGGTATTCCGCTGGCCAGCCTTGCGGAAGGTCGTTCGGATAATTTCCGCAAACGCTTTCTGGGAACGCACTTTTTCAATCCGCCGCGCTATTTGCACCTGATGGAAATCATCACACAGCCCGAAACCGACGCGGAAGTGACGAAGTTCATCGCCGATTTCACGGATCGAAAACTGGGCAAAGGTGTCGTTTACGCCAAAGACACGCCAGGATTCGTTGCCAATCGCATCGGCAATTTTTCCATGTTGAACGCTTTCAACGTGATGGGCGAATTGGGATTGTCTTTTGAAGAAGTGGACGCGCTGACCGGCAGTGTCATTGGCCACGCCAAAAGCGCCAGTTTCCGCACACTCGATGTGGTCGGCTTGGACACGGCCTACAACGTTGCGAAAAACCTGTACGCCACACTGCCAAACGACGAAAAGCGCGAATCCTTCAAAGTGCCTGCGTTTATGGAACAAATGGTCGAGCGTCGCTTGCTCGGCGACAAGACTGGCGGCGGTTTTTACAAGAAAGTCGGCAAAGACATCACAACGCTTGACCTGAACACTTTCGAATATCGTCCCCAGCAAAAAGCCCAGTTCGCTTCTCTGGGTGCAGCCAAGCAGATCGAAAGCCTGCCGGAACGGCTGCGCTCGCTGGTTTACGCCAATGACAAAGCCGGTGAATTCCTGTGGCAAACAATGTCCGAAGCAGGCAGCTATGCAGCCAACCGCATTCCGGAAATTGCCGACAACATCGTTGAAATTGACAACGCAATGAAGTGGGGCTTCGCGCACGAAATGGGTCCGTTTGAAAAGTGGGATGCTATCGGCGTCGAAAAATCGGTTGCGCGATTGAAAGAAGAAGGCCGCCCTGTTCCCGCCAATGTCGAAAAAATGCTCAGCACCGGGGCCAAAAGCTTTTACAAAACCGAAAACGGCCAGCGGCAATACTTCGATTTCGCCAGCGGCGAATACAAACCTGTCCCGGTTCCGGCAGGCATCACCATCCTGAAATCGCTGAAGGACCAAAACAAAGTCGTCAAGAAAAATGCCGGAGCAAGCTTGATTGACCTGGGCGATGGCGTCGCCTGCGTCGAATTTCATTCCAAGATGAATGCGCTGGGCAGCGATCAACTCGGAATGATTCAGTTTGCGATCAAGGAAGTCGAAAAGAATTTCGTCGGCCTGGTCATCGGCAATCAGGGCGAGAACTTTTCGGCAGGCGCCAACATCATGATGATTTTGCTTGGCGCACAGGAAGGCGAATGGGACGAGCTTGCGCTAGGAATTCGCCAGTTCCAAAACACAACAATGAGCCTGCGCTATTCGCCGAAACCCGTGGTCGTAGCGCCGCATCATCTGACCCTGGGCGGAGGCTGTGAAATGGTTCTGCACGCCGACCGCGCTGTGGCAGCAGCGGAAACTTACATTGGTCTGGTTGAAGTCGGTGTCGGCGTCATTCCCGGCGGAGGCGGAACTAAAGAGATGGCTGTTCGAGCTGCCGAAGCGGCAGAAAATTCCCCAGGCGTAGATCAGTTCGAAGTGTTGCGCGCGAATTTCGAAACAGCAGCAATGGCCAAAGTCGCCACCAACGCCGTCGAAGGCAAGAAATTCGGACTGCTTCGCAAAACCGACCGCGTGGTAATGAACGACAAACGCGTCATCGAAGAAGCGAAACAAACCGTGCTGACGTTGGTCGCCGAAGGCTACACTGCTCCGCAACCGCGTCAGGATGTTTTGGTTTTGGGCGAAGCGGCACTAACCAAATTCAAACTGGGAATGCATATGATGCAGCGCGGCGGATACATTTCCGCTCATGATGCCCTGATCGGTTTGAAGATCGCCACGGTCATGAGCGGCGGCAATCTGACTCGCCCGACGCGTGTCAGCGAACAGTATCTGCTCGACCTAGAGCGCGAAGCTTTTGTCAGCCTGTGCGGAACCAAAGCAACGCAAGAGCGGCTGGCGCATATGCTGAAAACCGGCAAGCCGCTCAGAAACTAAGGAGGCTGTATGCAAACGAATGAAGCTGTTAAGTCACAGATGATTCAGCAAGCAGTTATTGAGCAGTTGGCGCTACTTTCGCTAGAAAGTCAGCAAAAAGTTTTGGCTTATGCTGAAGAATTGGCGCAACCCAAAACTGATGGACAATCGCTGTGGGAAACGATTCAGGAATGCGCGAAAGACGTTCCACCCGAAGCTTGGGAAGAAGTACCACCTGATGGTGCGCTCAATCACGACCATTACTTGTATGGCGCACCGAAGCGTTACAACTCTGACGGCAGCTTGATCGAACGATGAGAACAATCTTCGTTGACACATTTTTCTATATTGACGCGCTGAGCCTGAACGCCGATTTGCGGACAAAGGCCGAACAAGCCGTCGCGTCCATCGGACAAGCACAATTTGTCACGACTGATCTGGTGCTAACGGAATTGCTGAATTATTACGCTGGCTACAGACCATTTGTCCGAAAGGCTGCGGCCAATTTGGTCAGGATTCTGCTGGCAAATACCAAAACCAAAGTCATTCCTCTTTCGCATCAGACTTTTCTGGAAGGGTTGGCCCTTTATGAATCCAGATTGGACAAAGGCTACAGTCTGACCGATTGCATTTCGATGAACGTGATCCGCGAACAAGGTATTTCAGAAGTCTTAACTCACGACCACCATTTCACTCAGGAAGGGTTTGTCGTTTTGATTTGAGGAGAACACAAAATGCGTGAAGCAGTAATCGTCAATGCGCTAAGGACCGCCATCGGCAAATCCGGACGCGGCGCGCTGAAAGATTCCAGGCCGGACGATCTGGCTGCCGCCGTCATCAAAAAACTGTTGGCAGATACGCCGCAGCTCAATCCGGCGGAAATCGAAGACGTGGTCATTGGCTGCGCAACGCCCGAAGCGCAGCAAGGGATGAACATGGCGCGGCAAGCCGCGCTGCTGGCGGGCATTCCCAACACTGCTTCGGCCATCACGATCAACCGTTTCTGCTCGTCAGGCTTGCAAGCGATTGCGCAAGCCGCCGAGCACATCATGGTCGGGTCGGCTGACGTAGCCATCGGCGGTGGCGCAGAATCAATGTCGCTGTTACCAATGGGCGGCCACAACTTGTCGCCGAATGCCACCCTGGTAGACACCTATCCCGACACGTACCTGAACATGGGTCTGACCGCCGAAAACCTGGCGCGCAAATACGAAATCACACGCGAACAAGCTGACGAATTCAGCGTGCGTTCGCATCGTAACGCTGCGGCGGCGATTGACGGAGGGCGATTCAAGGACGAAGTTGCTCCCTTCGCCGTTGCCACACGCGAACTGGAAACCGACGAAAAAGGTCGCGGCAAGATTCGAGTTCGCGAGACCGTCTTTGAAGTTGACGAAGGCGTTCGTCGCGACACGACCGTCGAAGGTCTGGCAAAACTGCGCCCGGCGTTTCATGTCAAAGGAACCGTCACCGCCGGCAATTCCTCGCAAACTTCGGACGGTGCAGCAGCGGCACTGGTGATGTCCGCCGAGCGAGCCGAAGCTTTGGGCTTACAACCGATGGCGCGCTTTGTTGCCTTCGCGACTGGCGGTGTGGCTCCCGAAGAAATGGGAATCGGCCCGGTCGTGGCAATTCCGAAGGTTTTGAAAATTGCCGGATTGAAACTGGAAGACATTGATTTGATCGAACTCAACGAAGCCTTTGCGGCTCAGGCGTTGTCAGTCATCAAAGTTCTGAACCTTGATCTGGAACGGCTGAACGTTAACGGTGGAGCGGTGGCACTCGGCCACCCGCTTGGCTGCACGGGCGCAAAGCTAACGGCAACCTTGCTGTACGAAATGAAACGCCGTAAAGCGCGCTACGGCATGGTCACGATGTGCGTCGGCGGCGGCATGGGCGCGGCAGGCATTTTTGAAAATTTGATGCGATAAAAACTGCCCACGAAGCCACACGAAGAAGACACGAAGAAATATGTACAGGATTTACAAGATTGAACAGGATTAGTATTGATTCGGCTCATCCTGACGAATCCTGTAAATCCTGTCTAAAAGCTTCTTCTTTTCGCGTTGCTTTGTGTGTCTTCGTGGGAGAAAACTTTAGGAGATAAACCATGGCAGCAGCACTAGAAAAAGAAGTCATCAAAGGCGGCGGGTTTCTGCTTCAGGAAACTTTGCCCGCGACCGTTTACTCACCCGAAGATTTCAGCGACGAACAATTGCTGATCGGACAAACGACCACGGAATTTTTCGACAAGGAAATCATTCCGAACAGCGACAAAATCGAAAGCAAGGATTACGAAATCCAGCGCGAACTGATTAAGAAAGGCGCGGACCTGGGCTTGATCAATGCCACGATCCCCGAAGAATACGGCGGACTGGAACTCGATCACGTATCGAACATGCTGATTGCCGAAAACATGTCCGGCCAGGCTTCGTTTTCCACGGGCTTTGGCGCGACCAGCAGCATTGGCTTGTTGCCAATTGTTTTGTTCGGCACGCCTGAACAGAAAGAAAAATACCTTCCGAAGATCGGCAGCGGTGAATGGATCGGCGCTTATTGCTTGAGCGAATCCGGCTCTGGCTCCGACGCGCTGGCGGCCAAATCTACTGCGCGATTGAGCGAAGACGGCCAGCACTGGATTCTGAACGGCGAGAAAATGTGGATCACCAATGGTGGTTTCGCGGATGTCTTCACGGTGTTTGCCAAAGTGGACGGCGATAAGTTTACGGGCTTCGTTCTGGAAAAGAATGACCCGGGCCTAAGCCACGGCAATGAAGAACACAAGCTGGGCCAACGCGGCTCTTCGACGACGCCAGTGTTGATGCAGGATTGCAAAGTTCCGAAAGATCGGTTGCTGGGAGAAATCGGCAAAGGCCATTTAATCGCCTTTAACGTGCTGAACTTCGGGCGCATCAAGATGGGTGCGGGAGCGATCGGCGGAGGCAAACGCGTGTTATCGCAAGCTGCCAAATACGCCGCACAGCGTCAACAGTTCGGGCGTTCCATCGCCACTTTCGGCGCGATCAAATACAAACTGGCAGAAATGCTGGCGCGGCTCTACGCTGGCGAATCCGCTGTGTACCGCACCGCAGGCATGATCGAAACCAAAGAAGAAACGATTGACAAAAAGAACCCCGCCGAATTGATGAAAGCCATCGAGGAATACGCCATCGAATGCGCCATCATCAAAGTCGCCGGAACCGAAACGCTGTTTTATTGCGCAGACGAAAACGTCCAGATTCATGGCGGCAACGGCTTCACAGAAGATTACCCGGCGGAAGGCGTGTACCGCGATTGCCGCGTCAATCGCATTTACGAGGGCACAAACGAAATCAATCGTCTGCTGATACCGGGACAGTTGATCAAACGCGCGATGAAAGGCGGCTTGCCGTTGTTTCAAGCGGCGGTAAAGCTGCAGGAAGAATTGCTGGCCGGTCCGTCGTTCGACATTGACGAAGACGATTCGCCGCTTGCCAACGAACGCAAGCTCGCCGCCAACGCTAAGAAAGTCGCCATCGCGTTGATCGGTTCCGCCGCCCAGAAATTCCAGGCGGCGCTGACCGAACAACAGATGATTTTGAGTTGGACGGCGGATGTCATTATCGAAGCTTTCCAGATTGACAGCGCCGTTGGCCGCACCGCCAAGCTGATCGCCAAAAACGGAGCCGACAAACACAGCTTCGAAATTGATGCGACCAGGCTTTACACATACGACGCAATCAACCGCATTGAAGTGGCGGCGAAAAATGCTTTGGCCGCGATTGCCGAGGGCGATGAACTACGCGTGATGCTGACGGCGCTTCGCCGGTTGACGAAACAGGATCCGCTCAATACGGCTGCAGTTCGCGAACGGTTGGCTGATAAAGTAGTTGAAGCTGGCGGGTATATTTTCTAAATGCGGAACTCGGAATGATGAATGCGGAATGAGCCAACGCTTTTCTGCATTCATCATTCCTCAATTCAAGCAATGCCAGTCAATCTCAACTTCCCAATCATTGATGCCTGGGCGCAACCCGCACGGCAAGACGCTTTTGAAAAGTTGCCGGAAATTGTGCGATTGCTCAAACAATCTGGCTCGTCGCATTTGCTGGAAAGCGGCCTGACCACAAAACAGATCATCGCGGAGATGGATCGCGCGGGGATCCAAACCTTGATGTTGTCGGCTTGGCATCGTCCTGGAACGTGGGTGTTCAGCAATGACTTGATTGCCGAAATGATCGCGGAGTTTCCTGACCGTTTTGTTGGCGTCGCGGCAGTCAATCTGGAAAAACCAGTCGAAGCTGTCCGCGAATTGGATCGGGCAGTAAACCAACTTGGCTTCAAGGCATTGCGCATCGTTCCCTGGCTGTGGAAATTGCCGCCAAATGACAAGCTGTATTTTCCGCTGTACGTCAAATGCATTGAGCTCGACATTCCCTTTTGCACTCAAGTCGGCCACACCGGGCCGCTGATGCCTTCTGAAACTGGTCGTCCGGTTCCCTACCTCGACGAAGTTGCACTTGTCTTTCCCGAACTGAAGATCGTCGCCGGACACATTGGCCATCCGTGGACGGACGAAATGATCGGCGTCGCCTGGAAACACGAAAACGTTTACATTGATACTTCGGCATATCTGCCGCGCTATTACCCGCCCCAGTTGCTTCATTACCTGAAAACTTATGGGCAGGACAAAGTGCTGTTCGGATCGAACTTTCCGCAATTGTCATTGGAAAAATGCGTGCAGCAAGTCAATGAACTGGGTTTAGCCCACGATATAAAAGCTAAGTTTCTCTTTCAAAATGCACGGCGCGTTTTCAATCTGAATTGAAATGCTGCAAGACGAATCCGTTCAATTCAACTTCCCGATTCAACCCTCACTGGTGCAGTTTGTCTTTCAACTTTCAATGGCTTGGCTTATCGCCCTGACACTGATGGCAATCGGTATTTATGTATTTTACGGAATGAAGAACATCTGGATCAGGCTGACGGCGGTGTTCGCATCGGTATTGGGCGGAACCTTTTGCTTCCTGCTTGGTATTTCTTTTACACCCTTTAATCACCATCGCTACGGCTGGAATTCAAGTGATCGAAACCTGAACGACAAGATTGACTGGGCTGTATTCCTGGCAGTTTGGGGACTATCTTTGCTGCTGTTTTGGGTCGTTAAAAAGGTCGCCAGGCGCAGCACCCAACAAATTGAATCGAATGAGAATTGAAAAACTTGTCATCCCAACTCCTTTCCCTGTTGGCCCGATCAACATTTATCTGGTCATCGAAGACCCGCTGACGCTGGTAGACACCGGGCCAAAAACTGACGAAGCGTTGGCCGCCCTGCGCGATCAGTTGGGCAAGCTCGGTTTCGCCATCAAAGACATTCAACGCGTCATCCTCACCCATACGCACGAAGACCATTGCGGCTTGGCGGGAACGATTCAGCAAGAATCCGGCGCACGCGTTTACGTTCACGAGTGGGAATATCAGAACATTTCTCAGCACAGAAAGAACCGAGTTGATCGCAGCCTGTTGCATCGCGCTGGCGTTCCGGCGGAAGAGTTGGAGCGAATGGCTGGTCGCTATGAATTGATTCACCAATACGCCGACGCCGTTGAAGATGTCGAAGCGTACCGAGACGAGCAGGAATTCGTTTTCGCCTCGGGCAGTCTGCGCGTGGTTCATACTCCAGGACACACGCCCGGAAGCTGCTGCCTGCTGCGCGAAGCCAATCGGTTGATGCTTACGGGCGACACGGTGTTGAAGAGCATCACGCCAAATCCCGTTTTGAACCCAGATCCGGTTGATCCTCGCCGCCGCTTTCCTTCCCTTGGTGAATATCTTGTTTCCTTGGCAAGAATTCGGGAACTTTCTCCTACCTTACTGATAACTTCTCATGGAGGGGATATTACGGATTACGAGGAGCATTTCCACCGCTCAATCAAACACATTCAGGAGAGGCAAAACAAAGTTATCGCACTTGTCTCGAAGCAAGGTGTCACATCTTGGGAAATGTCCTGTTTACTTTTCCCAAAAGTGGACAACCTGAACCGCTTCCTTGCCACTTCCGAAGCAATTGCCCATCTGGATTTGGCCGTGGCAGAAGGTAAGCTGCGAATGGAAACGCGAGATGGCCTGGAAATTTACCTTCGGCATTGAGCGGCAAAAAGTTGCACCCAATCTCTATCAGGCTCCGTACAAACAAATGCAAGAAGAATTAAAAACTCTGTACAAGGTTCAACGTTCGTTGCGTTCGTCGAGTACACAAGGTGTTACCACAAAACTTCCCGCAGCAGTCTAGCGCCGAAGTTTACACAATCTTTTTACAAACGATTTACAACTGACTAACAACTGGTTGACCTGAATAACGCATAATCGCAATCTGTTGCAGTAGGCATCAAAAAAACTTGCCTGCAACCTTCAATTGGTTGAAACCTCCAGGCAGATTCGGTCACCAACTCCATCGAATCTGACTTAACTCTGATAGATATTCTGCGAAGCAAGCTGATAAAAGATGTAAACAGCCTTGTTTTAGTTATTGGCAAGACAAACCGCCGGAGATCGTTATGGCCAGCAAAATTGCTATCCGCACCCTGTTAATCGCCGCTCTGGTCGTCACGGCGCATACGATCAAACCCTTTTCCTTCAACAACGTTGCTCTGAAAGCTTTAGGAACTGCCAGGTCACTTTCCTTCGCATTGCCTGAAGCAGCAGCCGAACGAATCGAGCATGCCTATTACCTGGCGCAAACCTATGGTAAAGGCCTGTTTGATGACGATGCGGCATCGCTTTGGACAAAGCAAAATGTGTTTAAGACACAGCTTGTGGCTTTTGCCAATTCGGTTGAACTGGATGACAACGCCGATATCAAGGATGTGAAATCGGGTGACCCGTCCAAAAAACCAGCCCAAAGACGAGCCAAACGAATCAAGCGCGATGAAAATCGCGACGAAGAATCGAACTGCTCCAAGAACAACGAAGTCGCAAAATTACCTGAAGTTCGTGCAATCAAAGCTGTTAAATTGACGCCACCGTCAAACCTCTTGGCATACCAGCATAAGGCAATGACGACCTTGTATTTGAGTTCGGGCAGATTGCCGAACCTGACAAGCCTGAAAGTTGGTTGGCTACTGATTGCCAAGCCTGCCGCAGTGGTTTCTGCTGCCTGCCGCGAAGCAGACTCAATCAAAGTTGAGGCTGTCGAAGCACCGCTTGACATCGTTGTTGGCCCTGAAGAAGAGCTATTTTTTGCCGAACCAAACCAAGTTATGCCCCCAGCTCCTACGGTGACAATGCCAGAGTGCATTCGCATTCCGTAACAGCACTATCCCTCAAAAACCGCGAAAGGGAGAGACGGATTTGAATCCATCTCTCCCTTTCGCTTTTCTGATTGCCTGTGATGAAACCCGAAGCTATGGCTTTTTCTGCGCGCGTTGTTTCAACGCTTTTTCCGCCTCTTCATAAGCCCCGCCTTCGACTTTGCCAAGCTTGAGCGCCAGATCGTAAGCGATTGCGGCTTCAGCAGTTAGCTTTTCAGCCTCTGAAGGGTTGGTTTCGGCGATAAAGTCCAGAATCTTTCCGGCGGCAACGTAACTGCGTTGTGAAAGCCACTTTTCTGATTCTGACGAAGCAGACTGGGCAGCGCGTTTGTACAGCTCAACCGCTGCGTACAAAGCTTCTTCCACTCGATCGCTGTCCTCTTGGGTGCTGGCCTGCTTGCTGGTGACTTCGGCCAATCCAAATAGAACACGGGCATTGTCTGGTTTTTCTTTCAGCGCAGCTTCCAGCACGGCTTTGGCATCGTCGTACTTTCGATTTTTGATCATCTGGTCGGCTTCGACGATTCTTGCAACCAGTTTGTCGTCCGCGTTTGAAATCGTTGGCGAAGGAGTGGGCGTAAATGTTGACTCAGTGCGGAATTGTTTGTATCGAGCGAGTCGCTGTTCGTACTCTTTCAATCGCCCGGTTTCGCGCTCGAAATCAATGCCGCCAAGCATGGAAGAAAGATAATCGCGAACATTAACGCCTACCGCCTCGAAAGCCTTCATCTGATTGTAAAAGTGATAAACGAGCACCGCGCCGCGTTCATAGCCCAGACTGAGCTGGAAAATCGCCTCATCCTCCGGGGAGGACTTGCGCGCGGCCAGTCCCAAAACGTCCATGCGTGCATTTGTCGCTTGAACCAGAGAATCTGTAATCAAAAAGTAAGCGCTTCGCTCAGCGTATTCACGGTCAAGTTTGTCGCCGCGCGATTCCATCAGCTTGCGCAAATCGCCGCGAATGGCTGCGACTTCTTTGATCTTCCTTTCAACCAATGGGTCTATTACAAAGTTCAGAAAGGATCGCCGCATCGCTTCTATGCTGGGACTATTGTTTGGCCCAAGCAATAAGAAATAAGTGTCGCGCACCACTCGCAGATTCGCTGTATTCGACGCGTTAAACAGATCAGGAATAATGACGAACTGCCGAATGCGGTTGGGCGATTCCAAAGCATCGGCAACTTGTGGAATGATTGGCTTTTCGCCAGCTTGCTTGGCTTGCTTATCCGCGTCTTTCTTATCGGCTTTTTTCTCCGGCCTGGCTGCAGGTGCCGAACGGCTCAAGTTAACCAGCGGCGGCAGCTCCAGAACTGGCTCTGTGTGCAAGTAATCCAGCACGGTTCCCAATGCCAATCCGGCCAGTGGCGGATACGCTTCAGCAGCTTTCAGATACGCCTCAACGTATTTTGGCAGAAGCCTGGAAAAGCTTGTTTTCTGGTAAAAGTCTTCAACGATCAAAGCAAATTCCGCGATCTCCTTCACATCCTCCGGCAGACGATCCGATGGAACATCAATGGCGAACGCAGGTGGTTGCTGCAGCGACAACGCCAAACTTAGGTACGGCGCAACGGCGGCGGCGTCATTTGAGCCTTTACGGTGAGCCAGAAAATAATCCCGCAACTTGCGAACGACGTCAGGCGGAGTGTTTTTTAAATCCTCGCGCATCTGCTGTCGCAACGGCGTCAACTGGCGCCCACCGGTTTCGTAATCGTATCCGGCCACGTTTAACGCAGCCATCATCACAATGACTCGCTTGTCCGCACCGATATACGTATTCACGTCTTCCAGAGAAAGATTCGGACGCTGCGCAAGCGGGATTTTCCGGCGATCAATTTGCGGAGCTTGCTGCGGAACCGTCTGGCTCGCTTCCTTTTTGGGAGGTGCCTGCCCTAGTTGCTGGGCGACAATACTAAGCGTCAGCGCAAAAATCACAGCCAACGTTTGAAGTAGGGAAAGAGTTTTTTTCATCTTCAAGGTCAATTCCGTTCTCAATTGTGTTCAAGGCAGGTTTTGCAAATTCCTGAACGCGCTTTTCTGCAGAACTTGTCCGATTCCAATAGCGGTTGGGCAAGTTCAATTGCGATTCAAATTTACAGGAAATGTACGGACGCATTATAGCCGATGCCGCGCGTCATTCGTAACGCAGTGCTTCAATCGGATCGAGCCTGGCCGCTTTCCAGGCGGGCCAAAGTCCGAAACTGACGCCAAGGCCAACCGACACCACAAAACCCACTATCGGCGCCCACATTGGTACGAAAGTTGGCATAACAAACTTGATGATTTCCGCCAAGCCCCATCCGATCAGAATGCCGACGACACCGCCAAGCCCGGTCAACGTCGCGGCTTCGATCAGAAATTGCATCACAATATCCCTCTTCCTGGCTCCAATGGCTTTGCGAACCCCGATTTCCTTTGTGCGCTCGGTCACGCTGACCAGCATGATGTTCATCACGCCTATACCACCAATTAACAACCCCACGCTGGAAATGGCCACCATCAACAGAAAGACTCCGCCAGTGATGGATTTGAATTGCTGGATGATGCCCTGCGAAGTTTGAATGCCAAAATTGTCCGGCTGGTCGTATGCGACCTTCCGATGTTTGCGAAGCGCCAGGCGAATTTCGTCAATTGCCTGCTCTTCCTTGCCGGGAGCAAACTGCGCCATCACAAAATTCTCTTTAACGTTCGGGAAAATTTTCCGCATCGTTTCGTAAGGAATGTAAACCGCCTTGTTTTGATTGCCGGGATCGTCGGCAGGGGTCAAAAACATATCGCGTTCTTTCATCACTCCGATCACACGGTAATTGCGCCCGTTGATCATAATTTCCTTGTCGAGCGCATTGACTGAAGGAAACAGTGTGTTGGCAATGTCGCGCCCAATGACGCAAACATCGGCTCGCGCCATATTTTCGCCTTCGCCGAAAAAACGCCCTTCGGAGATTTCAGTATTCCCCATCCTAAACATGGCTGGCAAAGTTCCCTGCACCGTAGCATTGACCATCTCGATGTCTTGATAACGAATCTTGACGCGCTCTGCCATCGGCCCCTGCATAAAATCCACGGGCGACATCAGTGGAGAAACCTCCACCACGGACGGACATTCTTCCAGGATGGCCATCGCGTCTTCGTAGCTGATCGGCTTGCGCTGCCGCTCTTCCGCCGACGGATTAAAGTTGAAGCCCGGATCGAACTTGAAGATGTATATCGAGTTGGTACCGAAAGATTCAATCTGTTTGGCTACTTGAGAATCTATGCCTGACACAAACGCAGCAATCACGATCACAGTCGTTGTGCCAATGACGACTCCCAGAATCGTCAGGAACGACCGCAGCTTGTGCTCCCACAAGGTGTCAAACGCCATCCAGATGTTTTCACGGAAATCCTGATGAGTCATAAAATAACCTTTAGCTGCATTCAATCCGCTCTCATTGCTGTAACCGGATCAAGCCCGGCTGCGCGCCAAGCGGGATAAACTCCGGCAATTAAGCCTACGCCGCCGGAAACCGATAGAGCGACAACCACGGCCAGCAATGGCAGCGAAGTCGGAATCGGTGTTAGCGTTGAAACCAGTTTGCCCAATGCCCAGGCAATCGTGACGCCGACGGCTCCGCCAGCCAGAGCTTGAATCGTGGATTCGACCAGAAACTGGCGCAGGATGTCTTTGCGCCGAGCGCCAAGGCTTTTGCGAATGCCGATTTCGCGGGTTCGTTCGGTCACACTGACCAGCATGATGTTCATGATGACGATGCCGCCGACAACCAGCGCAATGGAGGTCACACCAACGGCGACAACCTGAATGGTGCCAAAAATTTGTTCGCGCAGATTGTTGACTGCGCTGGGCGTGATGATGCCGAAGGTGTCTTTTTCATTTGGCGGCAATTTGCGGCGGGTTCGCATAATGACGCGGGCTTCATCAATCGCGGCTTCGTAAGTCGCCGGACTGGTCGAAGTAATGAACAATTGAATGGTGCGCCGAAACCCGTAAATGTTCAGAAAGGTCGTCATCGGAATGGAAACGAATTTGTCGCGCGATTGACCAAAAACTGACCCCAAAGCTTTAGCAACACCAAGGACCTCAAACGGCCGACCATCAATTTTGATCTTCTGACCAACGGCGTTGGTGGTCGGGAAAAAGCGGTCGGCGACGTCCTGGCCGATGAAACAGACCAGCCGAGCGCCAGCTTCATCCGTTTGATTAAACGAGCGACCTTCGGCAATTTCCTTGTTTTGAATCTCGATCATATTGGCAGTCATCGCTTGCAAGGCGACTCCGATCAAGGATTCTTTGCCGAACTTCAACTCAACCATTTCTTGCTCTTGTGCGCCCACGTCTTTGATTGTGCCTTTGCCAATGTGTTCGCGCAGTACGGCAAGGTCATCCATCGTCACATCTTTGTTGTGTTTGCGCGCAGTTTCGTAAGCATCAAGGCTGGAAAAATCTTCAATCGAAAACTTCTGCACCGTGAAAGCGTTGGTACCGATGTTAGCAATTTTTTCGTCCACGTATTTGTTGAAGCCTTCAATCAGCGACACAACGACGATTACCGTTGCTACACCGAAAATGACTCCCAGCAGCGTTAGAAACGACCTTAATTTGTGTGAATGGATGGAATCGAGCGCCAGTTTGATTGCTTCGATGAAGTGCATAAATATCCCTCAGGCTCGTTGCGAAGGTGAAACTACGTTGGTTGGCGCGTTCAGGTTCGGCGCATTTCTATGCCCAAAGAAGGAAGATGCACTGGCGGGAAAATTTCTGAAAGATGAAGCCGGAAGAATGAATGATGATTTGGCTGCGCTTCAGTTCGTCATTTATCCTTCCGGCTTCATCATTTCAATCTCAGTCTTGAATCGTCACCTTCTTCATCACGACTTTGGTTAGCAACTTACTGCCTGGGTCCCCAGGTTGAGTGGGCTGAGACGCGATTTTTTCTACAACGTCAATCCCTTCAACAACTTCCCCGAATACAGTGTATTTCCCATTCCAACCCGGATTATCTTGCAGGCAGATGAAAAATTGGCTGGTGGCGCTATTAGGGTCATTAGTCCTAGCCGCACCCAGCGTTCCACGCACAAATGGTTTTTGACTGAACTCTGCCTGCACTTTTGGCTGACCAGGTTGTCCCATTCCCCAAGTGTTCCTGTCATCCGTGCGTGTATTCGGATCGCCGCCCTGAATCAGCAGGCCAGGAACTGAGCGATGAAACGCCAGCCCGTCATAAAACCCTTCACGCGCCAGTTTTTTGAAATTCTCCACGTGCTTCGGCGCGGTTTCAGCGTCAAGCTTCAACTTAATCTGGCCAAAATCCGTGTCAATTACTGCCACGCCGCCGCCACCTTTTGAACAAGAACCGGCAACAAGCGCCAGCACCAACACAATCAAAATTCGGGTAAGTTTCATAATCTCCATGATTCCAGTTGAATTGGACAGGATGAACAGGATATTTCAGGATGAAAGACAATCCTGCTGAATCTTGTAAATCCTGTCTACGTTTTTCGTTTGTTCAATTTTCGAGCTTTGCTTTCAAAATTTCATTGACGGCTTGCGGATTGGCTTTGCCGCCGGAAGCTTTCATCACCTGCCCGACAAAAAATCCCATCAGAGCTTTTTTGCCCGCACGGTAATTTTCCGTTTCTTTCGGATTGGCGGCAATTACTTCGTCAACGACTTTTTCAATCGCCGACGTGTCCGTAATTTGCACCAAGCCTTTTTCCTTAACGATGTCCGCCGGAGCTTTGCCGGTCGCAAACATTTCTGCAAACACATCTTTGGCGATTTTGCCGGAAATCGTTTTATCGTCAATCAGCCTGATCAGCGCGCCCAGGTTTTCCGGCTCGATCTTGCAACCAGCAATGTCCGTTTCGGCATTTTTCACTTCGCGGAGCAATTCCGACAAAATCCAATTGGCTGCCGCGCGATGATTGCGGGAAGCTTGGATGGTTTCTTCAAAGTAATCCGCCAAAGCGCGCTCGCCGGTCAACGTGAACGATTCGTCGGCGTTCAATTCGTAATCGCGCATAAACCGCTGGCGACGATTTTCCGGCAATTCGGGCAAAGCGGCTTTTAGCGTTTCAATCCATTCGGTGCTGACTTCCAGCGGCGGCAAATCCGGTTCGGGAAAGTAGCGGTAATCGTGCGCGTCTTCTTTCGAGCGCATTGTGTATGTCTTGTTATCTTTCTCGCTCCACAGCCGGGTTTCCTGCACCATCGTGCCACCGGCTTCCAGCAAAGCAATCTGCCGATCAATCTCGTAATCAATCGCTTTCTGCAAAAACCGCAGCGAATTCACGTTTTTGATTTCAGCACGAGTGCCAAGTTTTTCCTGGCCGGCAGGACGAACCGAAACGTTGGCGTCGCAGCGCAAATTGCCTTCTTCCATATTGCCATCACATACACCGATGAATTGCAGCGTCCGCCGCAGAAAGCTGACGTAATCGTACGCTTCCCAACTGGTGCGAAAATCCGGTTCACTAACAATTTCCAGCAGCGGAGTTCCGGCTCGATTCAAATTGATGTAGGTTTTGTCCGGGTCGCCGATATCGTGAACCGATTTGCCCGCGTCTTCTTCAATATGCGCGCGCGTGATGCCAAAGCGTTTCGTTTTCCATTCGGTCGGCCGACCGGCTTCGTCGCGTTCACAGGTCAGAATTTCTACAGCGCCGAGCTCTGAAAACGGTTTGTCGTACTGAGAAATCTGGTAGCCCTTTGGCAAGTCAGGATAGAAGTAATTTTTGCGCGCAAAAATGGATTCGTTGTTGATTCGCAAATTCAGCGCCAATGCCGCCTTGCCCGCATTCAGGATCACGTCACGGTTCAAGACCGGTAACGCTCCTGGCAGACCCAGACAGACCGGACAGGTATTGTTGTTTGGCTCCTGCCCGAATTCGGTCGAACAACCGCAAAAGATTTTCGAGTCGGTATTGAGCTGCGCGTGAACTTCCAAGCCTATGACGGCTTCCCAGCCTGCTTTCACTGCTTTTCTCCTTACAGATGGATGATTTCGATGATTCTCAAGCGCGGGATTATATAGCATTCAAGAGAATGTGGCGCAGGTTTTCCAATCTGCGCAGGAATTGTGTGGAAAGCCCTTTGTTAAAACGAAAGTTTTTTCGCCAAAGCTGCCCAGGTTGGAAAACCTGGGCTACTTTTCTTTAGCTCAGTACGCAGCGAAACCCGTAATCGCTGTATTGATATTCCGGCGGCAAACTGCTGCGCGCAGCCACGCGGGCGATCTTGATCTGATGCCGCCACGACCCGCCGCGCGAACTGCGCCGCACTCGCGTTGGCGGTCCTTGAGGATTGCACGATGGCGAGACGTGGTAATAATTCGCGTCATACCAATCCGCGCACCATTCGTGAACATTTTCGGCGATGTCATATAGCCCGAAGCCATTTGGCGGACGTTCGCCAACACGTTCTGGCCCTGTGCGCCACAATTCGTCGTAACGTGGCTGGTTTTGCGGTGGCTCATTTCCCCAACTGTAGAGCTTCGCTTCTAACCCGCCGCGCGCCGCGCCTTCCCATTCGGCTTCTGTCGGCAGACGATAGGGCTTGCCCGTGCGCTCACTCAGCCACGCGCAATAAGCGAAGGCATCGAACCAGTTCACGCTTGTGACCGGTTGATCGGGATGGTTGAAGTGCGAGTCGCTGAAACCCAGCGGAGCTGGTCGTCCCGTCTCTTCCTGGAAAACGCGATAAAGTCGGTTGGTCACGGCTGAGCGTCCGATAGCGAAACCATCCACCCAAACACGGTGCACTGGGCGTTCGTTCGCCGCACCTGTCTCGCATCCCATCAGGAACTCCCCAGCGGGGATCACAATCATTTCCGGTTCGAAGTTCACGGACATTCGTTCGCCATCATTTGGTCAGTCCGATGCGCCGCAGCAAATCATCGAACCGGGGATCGGAGCGCAGCGGATCAGCTAGCGGTACCACTTTGAGATATGCCAGGAAATAGGATCGCTCCTGATAAGCCTTTTCCAGCCAGACAAAGGCCCGATCCTTGTCGCCAAGGCCAATATAAACCAGGACCAGAGCCACCGGCGTCACGTAGCGGCTTCGGTTGAGTTCTAGTAACTCATCGAGCGTTTTGTTAGCTTCGGCTTTACGCCCAGCCAGGCCATAACACATCCCCATCGCTCCAAGCGTGCTTGGCGCCCTGTTCGACAAGACGACTGCTTTTTCAGAGGTTGCAATAGCTTCGTCAAACCGCCTGTTGTTTGCATAGGTGATTCCCAAAAACCAGCGCGACCTGTAATCGTTCGGATCCAAAGCGGTGACACGGCGTAATTGCTCGATGGCCTCGCCGTAGCGGCGCGCGTTTGTGAGGATGAAGCCTCTTTGCGTGCTTACGTAAAGCGAGAGTGGATCCAACTCCTGCGCGCGATTCGCTTCCGCGATAGCTTCCCCAACGCGTCCCATCGTCGAAAGGTAATGGGAATAATTGTTGTGGGTTTCAGAGGAATTAGGGTTGAGTTCAATGGCGCGCTTAAGCTCTTGTTCTGACGCTTCCCAATTCCATCCGTAATGATATGCGAAGCCAAGCGCGGCGTGAGCCTCGGCCAACGCGCCGTCAAGCCGAAGGGCCTTCATGGCAGCATCTTCCGCCTGCCGCCTGGCCTCCGGAGGCGGCAGTTCACCAATGACTACAGATCCAAGAGTGTTATAACAAGCGGCCAATCCCGCATAGGCCGGAGCATAGGTCGGATC
>CAZXHW010000026.1:7052-20012 GCA_964639915.1 uncultured Heliomicrobium sp. | reverse complement strand
GCACGCGTTGCCATTTTCCTGATGGCAGATTGGAAGGGTTGGCGCTTGGAATCTTGAAGCTTCCGTAACCCTGCGCGCCGTTCTGGCCCAACACTTCAAAACTCAGCTCTCTTCCCGGCGCGCCCTTTGCACCAAACGACTCAATCCAGTAATCAAAACCGAAAACGAAAGGCCCCGCTGGTTCAGCGTCGTCAATATTGACGGTCTGCGTAAATGCCAGACCGACCACGTCGTCAGGCAGTGATTGCGTGTTGACAAGCGCGTAGCTGTCGAAACGCCCAACGCCTGATGTGACGACCGACCACCACGCAGACTGGGAATCGGTATAGCCAGTCTTTCCATCTTTGAATCGCGGATTGGTGAGGAGTTGTGCGCCGTACCAGTCATCAAGCATTTGACCAGTGCCGCGATACATTCCCGAATTGCCAGACGCGACATCGCCTTCAAACACCACGTTGTTATCAAGAGTTAGACCATTGGGCGACAAATCGAAAGAATTGAATACGTTTTCCGGCACGCTCAGCCGACTTGCGCTCACCCGATTCCCAAAACTGCTGGCATCCAGGCTGAAATGTAGAGTCGGCGATTTCGAAATCATACCGACGATTTCCGTGGCGCGGGCACTGATAAACTCAATATTCCCACCGGGAAAATCATTCGCGGTGACTGGCGCAGCGTTTGAGTGATAGCCGTTTATGGAGGTACCGCTTGTGTTACGAAGCGAAATGTCAAAGCCAGCGGATCCTCCGCTGTTTTCGATCCACAAATTGCTCAGCACTAAGCCGTCAGAATTTTCAGCGCGTATCGCATTCACATTTTGCGGCGAAGAAGCCCAATTCCCCTGAATAATGCATGATGCAATGGACGTATGATGAGCCTTCTGCAAGAAAATATTCGCGACGTTCAGTTTCAGAATCGTGAACGTTTTGCCCGTCATTGCCGAACCTGTCACATTGCCGGTGGAGAGTGTGACTGAAGTTGGTGAATTGACCTGCTTGATGGTCGCGTATAAATCGCCGCCGGTTGGGCCAGCGCCGATCACTTTGACGATTCGGCCTTCATGATCACTGGTAAAACTGGCGGTTGCAGTGGTGAGCGTCTTACTGTTCGCACCAATCGTTCCATCAGTACGAGTTACATCAGACGTATTCACGTAGGCAGCCATGTCAAACTGACTATCTCGAATCGAACAGACGTTCGGCTCTTTCCCGGCTGGCCAGATCGTGTCTTCAGCCATCAAGGCAATCTGCCCGCTATTGCACGCACGGATGATGCAGTTCTGAATCCAGCCGCCCTGCATATTGTCGGCAATGATGCCCCAGCGACCCCAGCCTGCAATCAATACATTCTGAAACGTTGCGACATTGACAGCTTGCGCTCCCCCCGTGAAATCAAACGCCGAACCACGGTTCACGGATGGCCGAACGCTGAACGGGTCGCCGGGAGTTGAAGTCGTGACAGAGAAGTTCTTAAACGTCCAGTTATCACATGTCCCCGTCGCGGGCTGCACGAAGCAACTGCCGAGGCCCTGATACAAGATGGTTGTCAGGCCTGTTCCTGCGCCCTCAATCGTCAGCGTGTTGCCGCTAGTGGTGCTCGGTAAAATAATCGGGGAAGTGATAACGTAAAATCCGGCTGGCAAATAGACATGCCCTTTGGAACTTACTGCGGCCTGCAGATTGGCGGTGTCATCGTGTCGGAGTGTCGTGCCGCTGACGCCGGTGCTGGCATTCGCCACGGTCGTCAGAACGCCAGTCGTTTCATTCTTGGCTGCGATCGTGGTGACCAGGTCCGCCCCGGATGGACCTACGCCGGTGAGACGAATCCCTGCGCCGGGAAAGAAGTGCCCGGGTTCGGGCGTTGTGAGCTGATTACTCCCCGCACGCATTGAGCCGGTGGTTTCACCAGCGTAATTGACAGCGCCAAAATCCGTCACCAGATTTTTGATCGAGGTTGGCACGCCAACTGTCTTGAGGCGCGTAAAGTTGTTCACCGAGTCGTCTTCAGCCTTCAGCGAGTAGCGAGTGTAGAATTTCTCGCGTTGAACTAATAACGAGCCATCAAAATTGACCTGCACTCCTGGTCTACCTGTCGAACCACCCTGAACGGCGTGCAGGTTCTGCAACAGACTTTGCGCCTCATCATCGGTCACCTGCCCACTGCTAATATGAATCAGCATCGGCGCATAAAACACCAGACTGTGGTTATTGGTGACAAGCAGATCAAAATAAAGCCTGCCCTGATTCCTCGTGGGAGCGGATTCTACTTTTGCCGCTGTTGTCACCCATTCCCATTCCGTATTGGCCTTGTCGGAAGCTCTTAGCCCCCGCTTGTTACGCGCATCAACGTCAAACTTATAGCTGGCAGTGGTATCGTCAACCCCAATCATCGCAACGGCTTGACCCTGAGCCGACGTCGAAGGTGGTTGAGGCAGCCCTGACGTAGTCGAATTGGCTTTTACCCAGGTACCGGCAATGATCCAGTCGCCAACCGTAATGGTTCTGGTTGAGCCGTGAAGACGTTTGCTTCCTTCCCGCAGCGAAGAAATAGAGAGTTCGGCTGCTCCTGTAGTGCCATCCGGAGCTACCGTACCTGTAACAACTGTAGCCGAGCCGGGCAGCGTCGCCCAGGTTGTCGCATCCTGCGGTGCCAGGTTCGGAAAGCGCAGGGCGATTGGCATAAATCCAATTCGTTTTGAATCAATTGCTTTGTCTTGGCCCTTGCCTGTTCGATCCTGCGCATTAGCAGGAACCATCAATAATGCGCACAGTAAAAGACATAGTGATTGCTTGCACTTCATTGCCGTTGTTCTCCGAAATTTAGCCAGACTGTGTTGATCAATTGCGTTTCAACATTGTCTGGCTTCTGCCGTGTTTTCCCTCGAAACAATCAATCAACTTCAATTTCAATAGCTTACCAGACGATATGTACCAACGTTACGTATGTCAGAACAATTGGGAATGATGTGTGAGGCAGGACTGTGCCAGAGGTCGCTTATTATTCTTGATTAGGACGGATATGTAAGAAGATCTCGGATGCAGGGGAAGGGAGGAACAGTCTTATCGAATCGTCTAGGCTTTCTTCAAAGTCCGAGTGCCGATAGAACTTCTTCGCCTGCTCCACAATTACGATATGAGCCGCGCTGATTAATGATGCTACAAATTTGGCCATCGCTACTGTTGAAACTTTTACCGAACATGCTTCATTGCACCGTAATCGGCGCGGCTTTGATGTCAGTGGGGATGAACGAGCGATCAATCAGGTCTTTCATCTCAATCCGCTTTTCCAGGATGCCTGCTTTCAACCCCATCTCGTAAATCTTGCCCAGATCTTCATCGGTCGGAGTCAACATACGGTAACTGACGCGGTCAGGTGGTTGCGTTAATACATAACGTACGACCTTTTCGTCCTGGCGAAAATAAGGCGCGGCGACTTTGGCCGCTTCCAGCCGATGCGTTTCGGCCCATTCGCCGCTTTCGGCAATGCCGCGAACCAGATCGCGCACGACCGCCGGCCGCTCTTTGATCAGCTTTTCCGTGGCGACCAGCACACAGGAGATGAACTGCGGCCAAATGTCTTTGGCGTGGTACAGCACGCGGCCACTGCCATCGAGTTCTGCGCGCGCAGCGTGTGGTTCGCCGACGAAATAGGCGTCAATCGCTTTGGCGGCTAGCGCGCCGGGCATATCCGGCGGAGGCATTTCGACAAAACGAATCTCGTCCGGTTTGACGCCTTGATCTTCCATCAGTTTGTGGATGACCAGGTTTTGATTGCTGTATTTGCTGGGAATGGCGAAAGTCTTGCCGCGCAAATCACGCAAAGATTTTGCCGTGCTGTCTTTCTGTACCATCACGGTCGAACCATCGCGATGGCCCAGGTAAAGAATCTTGACTGGCACTCCTTGCTCGCGCAGCTTCATGGCCAGCGGCGCAATCATAAACGTCGCATCCAGTCGCCCGCTTTTCATCGTTTCGACGACGGTCGGAAAGTCCGTGAAGCGTTGCGAATCGAAGCGCGTGTCTTTGCTGGTGCGCGTGGCGAAATCCGTCACCGGACAGGTCAGATGACAGGTCACAGGCAAATAGCCAACGCTCAAACTAGCACGCGCGCCAGCCGTTTCCGCCGTTTGATTGGATTGGCTACGCTGCCAGGGTTTGAACCGCAACAAGCCAAGAACGGCAATCGCGACAATTACGCCAAGAAGAATTTTCAGAGAAGTATTTCGGATCATAAGAGTAATGTGCTGTTAGAGTGATTAGCTGGTTGCAGTTCTATAGCCTGCCGCCTTCTCAGGATCGTGTTCGATTCCAAGTTCGGTCAGGATGCGGTGCATTGCGCTGACGACTTCCGGGTGCGTCAGGTCGCGCGGACGTGGCGTGGCAATTCGTAGTTCTAGACGAATCTGCGCCGGACGTTCGCTCAGCACAATGATGCGGTCGGCTAATTGCGCGGCTTCTTCAATATCATGGGTGACCAAGGCGACAGTCCGTGGGCGTTCGTCCAGTAAGCGCGATAATTCCTGCCTCAGTCGCAAGCGTGTCAGGTAATCAAGCGCGGAAAACGGTTCATCCAGCAATAGAATGTCTGATTGTCCGGCCAGCGCGCGCGCCAGTTCCACGCGCTGCCGCATGCCCCCGGAAAGCTGATGCGGGTAATGATCTTTGAACCCTTCCAGCCGAATCAGGTTGAGCAGTTCATTGACCTCGCGCGCCCGTTCCTGCTGCTGCTTCACGTGGCGCAATCCCAGTGCGATATTTTCCGCAACCGTCAGCCAGGGAAACAGCCCGTCCTGCTGATAGACCATTCGCAGCCGCCCATCACGTTCGATCACGCCGGATGAAGGCTGATCGAAACCGGAGAGCAGATTGAGCAACGTCGTTTTGCCGCAGCCCGAAGGCCCGACCACCGCGACGAATTCACCACGCGCGATGGTCAGGGACAGTTGGCGCAGGACTTCCAACGGACCGAATGAACGGGATACATTATCAAGTTGGAAAGGCTTTTCGCTCATATCTGACCGTCTGGCAAACCATTCTCAAGAACTTTGATTTCCGGTTCAGATGTCGAGATGACATCTATCGTATGGTTCAAGCAATTCATTTGGTAGTGCGTGAATGGGCCTGGGTAATCCTCTGTTGCTAAGGTTGATGTCCGAACAAAATTGAGAAAATGAGACTTGGTGTAGATAGAAAAAAGCCTTCCAATGCGCTCTTCCGTATCATCAACGATTGAGAAAGCTTCATTGGTTATTGCGTATGAAATGTAATTCGGAAACATTATCTGATAAACCAAATCGTGTTCGCCGCTAACGATGTCTTGAACGCTCGAAACTGTTGTCTCTCCAATCTGGATGTCCTTGTGATGACCGCCTGCCCCAGCCTCCTGAACAACGAGTAGAAGTACATTGTCTTTGGGCTCATGAATGGAGCGAAGATACAGATACTTCGCCGAATCAATTTGCTGCATTAAGTCAGTCATTTCTGCTATTTATCGCTCATATCCCCAGCGCACGCTTTCAATCTTCGTCAGTTGCACCAGCAGACGATCCAGCACGACGCCAATCAATCCGATGACGATCATTTCAACGACCAGCAGATCGGTTCTCAGCCCGTTGCGCGAATCCATCACGGCGAACCCCAGACCATCGCGCCCTGCAATCATCTCTGCCGCCACGACCACCAGCCAGGACAGCCCAGCCGTAACCCGTAATGTAGTAATGACTTGCGGCAAAATCGCTGGCAGCGTGACCTGCGTCAGTCGCTCCAAGCCGTTGATGCCGTAATTTTGCGCGACGCGAAAATAGACCGTAGGAATGTTCGCCACAGCGGCCATCGTTGCCAGAATGACAGGAAAGAAAGCCGCCAGAAAGATCAGGAAGATCGCCGACGAATCGCCGACGCCGAACCACAAAATGGCAAACGGCATCCATGCCAGCGGCGATAGGTTGCGGAAGAAATTGATGATGGGCAAAAACGCCAGGCGAGCCGCCAGCTTCTGTCCCATCCACAATCCCAGCGGAATGCCCAGCAATACGGCCAAGCCAAAACCGACGCTGACGCGGAACAGTGAGGTGATCAAATCGTTGATCAACCGTCCGCTCTTTAGTTCTTCACCGAAACCGCGCAACACAGCTTGCGGCGAAGGGAAGGCGCTTTCGTGAAATGCGCCGGATGCCCACACCAAAGTCCAGAGCGTGATAAGGGCTGCAACGACCAGCAGCGGAAGATAAATTGATTTTGCAGTAGTGCGTTGATCAGACATGTTGGGGCTTGGTGGAAGACGTTTTGCGCGACATCCACCAGATTTCAGCCATCAGCGCCAAAGGTCCGACAATTGTCAGGGCGTAATACGGCGCGTGAATGTTTTCCGCCAGGCGCAGAATCATCTCCATTGCCGCCACCAAGAAGGCCACCAGGCATTGCGCCCACTTGCGGCTGACCGTCGTTTTCGGGTCGGTAATCATGAAGAAGATGAATAGTTGATACATCGGCCCTGTGATCGGCGCGACTTCAGCCAGGAAACCATGGCCGGTGATGTAACCACGCACCAGCGAAAAGAAAAGAAATGAAACGACATACGTCGCTGTAATGTGAAAGCGATTAACGCGCCACGTAATCAACGCGCCCAGCGCCCAGACAATCAACATGGGCCAAATCGTGTTGCCCCATTGCACGCTCAGCGTGGAGACGAATTCCGGAGCCAGTAGCAACATGACGCAAATCGCAAAGTTCGATGGATTCCAAAGATGTTTGCCTTTCCAGCGAATGACGTACTTCGAAGTCAGCGCAATCGCGCTGCACAGCGCATACGGCCAGAACTCGGGCGAGCGGATCAGAATGCCGACGCTGATGCCCGAAATGTACGCGCTGGCCAGATTCGGCCATTGACCGGTGATCAATCGTCCCAAAATCAGTTCCGTCAGGATCGCAGCGGCGATGGCCAGAAACGTGCGCGACCAGCTTTCCAAAAAGCCGAACGAAATCTGTCCGATGATCAGAATTGTGGTGATGAACATCGGCACCAGATAGCGGTTTTCCATGCTGAAGAACCGCGCCAGTGCCGAAGTAGAAGGCGTTTTAACAGTAGGAGTAGATATCGGCGCAGTGATTCCAGGTGTCATGCGGCCTCCTTGATCTTATGAATTTTATTGGTTTCAGGTGCGGTTACTGTCTGCACTTTGCCCGATGGCCAGCGAATCTCGATCCGTTCCACATTAGCTGTCCTGCCTAACCCGAAGTGTAATCGCCTCTGATTTTGGGAGCAGAACCCACTGCCACCAGAAACTTCTTGTAATTGTTGCTGCCCGTTCCAGAAAACGCGCACCTCGGCGCCAATGGCGCTGCGATTGCTCGCTTGCCCTTCCAGGTCAAAGGCGATCCACTTGTTGTCCGGCGCAACGGCGTTTTTATACAGCAGCAGCGGCCCTTTCTGATTGGCGACGACTACATCGAGTTTACCGGTGTTCGTAAAATCCGCCATCGCCACCGAACGCCCGTCATTAACATCAGTCACGCCAACCAGTTGCGCGACTTCTTTGAATGAACCTGCGCCGTCATTGACCCACAGCCGTTTCTGCTGATAACCCGACAGGCTTCGCCCATTGAGCGGCGGCCAATTGGCGGCGTCGGAGATAATGGCTTTGTTGCCGCCTGCGACCTTCGAATAGTCGTACCAGTAACTCTTTTCCCGATCCAACGACACGTTGCCGTTGGTGACGTAAATGTCCTGGAAGCCATCGTTGTTCAGGTCGCCGAACTGTGCGCCGAAACTCCAACCGCCGATTTCAACGCCCATTGCGTTGGCCAGATTCTCGTACTTGATGTTTTCGCCTGAGGTTCCCGCCTTCGGCATCCACAGATTGTTGCCCTGCACCAGAACGCCTTCTTCGGAAATGTTCGTGACATAAATTCCGAACCGTCCTTGGTTCAGCACGTCACCGACCGCAGCCGTCATCCCGCTTTTGGGCGCATACCCGACGCCAGTCTGTTTGCCGACTTCGCGGAACTTCTTTCCGCCATCGTTGAAGTACAGTTCCGACACGCCGTAATCGTTGGCAATGAACAGATCGGGAAAGCCCGTGCCGCGTAAATCCGCCGCCACTGCCGCAAGTGCCCAACGTGTAGATTTGATGCCAAGCTGTTCGGCGACTTCTTCAAATTTGCCGCCGCCCAAATTGTGGAAGAGGTATTTACGCCCACCGTTCGAAGCGTATTCGAAGCTTTCGGGCATCATCTTTGTGTTGGGCAAATTCCACAGATTCACGTTTTCGGAGTAATAACCGCCCAGGAACAAATCCAATTTGCCGTCGCGATCATAATCGAACCAGATGGCTGTATGGGCATTTACCCATTTTGGCAATCCCGCCTGGTCGCTGGCGCGCGTGAAGCCTTTGCCACTGTCGTTATGGAAAAGCTCCGGCTTGCCCCATTTGTACAGAAACAGATCTTCGTATCCGTCGTTGTCGTAATCGCCCCACACCGCGCCCATCGAAACGCCGTTTTCACGCGAATTCAGCCCATCCACGCCAAACGCAGTGGCGACGTCTTCGAACGACCCATTGCCCAGATTTCTGTAGAGGGCATTCCGGCTACCTTCGCCGCTGTTGCTGACGTAAATATCCTGCCATCCATCGCGGTCAAAGTCCGCCACCGAAACCGCCGCGCCCATCGAAGCCACCTGCTCCATGATGTGGCTGAGCTTGGCGTCGAGCGTCGGCGCTAAGTGCTTGAATACAATGCCGGAAGACTTTGCCGACTCTGTCAGAGTGAAACCATAACGAGCCAGCGCCGTCGCCTTCGCTTCTGTCGGATTGGCTGCCGTCGTTTCGGTCACTTTGTTGCGGGCCGCCAGCCGTTTGTACACCAGCGGAAAGGCCAGCAAGCCGATGAAAAAGAGTATGAGGGCAATTCTGGAAAAACGATTTTGCATACGTTGCGTGCCTATCTTAGTGCTTTCAGAAAAGAATCGGGCGTGATGTATCGCGTATGAAATTCCTGCCAGTCGCGCGGATGTTTGCGGTAAGCCGGATCGTCTTCCAGCTTGTTGGGCAGCTTGTTTGGCAGCCTCTTCGACGGCACATTGTAAGTCTTCAGCCCGTGATAGGGTAAGGGCAGCACAGTCTGCGAAAAGGCGACATTGTGATCGCCTTCTTTGATCCAGCCGTCACCCACCATCACGAAATCACGCGCCCAGCCTGTCGCTGGCGCAGGCATTACCGTAAACCGTAGCCGAACTTCATCGCCCGCATTTACAATTACCATTCGATCATCGGTCTTAGCCAGCAATTCACGCACATCGCCGTACCGCGTGTAATATCCTTCCAGGTCGCGCCACTTCTGCGTTGTGCCTGCAAGTCGGGTGTAATCCGGCACGGCTGGCGAGGATGCGTTCGCTTGCGTGAAAACTGAAAAGCCGCGATAGCGCAAATCAGCCTGCGTCGTGTCCAGTCGCTGCACCTTAAGCGCGCTGTCGGGCAGTGCTTCCGCCCATTCCAGCTTATCCCAATACATTTCCAGGTTTGTTCGCAATCGCAACCGGCGTGGCGCTCCGGGGCGAAACACGCCGTTCAGGTCAATTACCATTGTCTTGAACTTGCTTGCGAGAAATCCCAAATCTGATTTGGCGACGACCCAGTTGCCGTGTGCGTCAGGGACTTCAATGCTCAGCCCTTGCTCGGCAGGGAGCTTGCCCTGGCTAATTGCGATATTGACGGTTCCATCAGGCGGACGCAGCCAGCCGTGGCCAATCAGGTAAAGCTGCTTGCCATTTGGCGCATCTGCGCCAAGTTCAAGCTCGACCCAATGATCGCGTGTGATTCCCAAATACTTTCCGCGCCCGAAGGTATCCAGATAGTGCTGATCCAGTTGGCTGACGACCTGTGTGGCATCCTGCCCACGATCATCTCGCGCGCTGGCGAACGGCTTCGGTTCCTTCACGGCGTAAAGCTTCAGCTTCGGCGATGGTGTTGCGACGCGTTCATCAATGAAGACTTCGGTGCCAGGCGGATGATCCACAACCATCAGGGAGTAGTGGTCAATGTAGTAGGTTTCCCACAGCTCGTCCGTTACCCGCAAATCATAAAAGCTTCCGGAAGCATCGGTGCGCGGAACAAGTTGGTTGCCGGGAACCTTGTACCATTCTTCTGTTCGTTGAATGCTCGCGACGGTCTTCGAATCAAGCGGTACGCCCAATCCTGTGGTCAGTGGCGCAACGTCTTTCACGAAACTCATCCGCTCCCCATCCCACGCAAAGAGCGACGGGCAAGAGCCTTTCAGCCGTTGATCGGCCAGAATGGACTGACCTGCTTTCAAATCAAATTCCGATTGTAAGATTCCATTTGGCCAGACAATGCGTGCAACGTCTGTTTGTTCGTGTTCGCCTAAGCCAAAGTGAAGCAGAGGCGAGGTGATAACCTGTTTCTGCGTCAACAGACCGGCGCGGATTTCAATCTCACCGCCAATGCCAAAGGAATTCATACGCTGGTCGCCCAGCGTTTGCGCTGCGCGTGTTCGGATCGTTTGGGAGTGGTAATTCTTGGTACCGTGATTGATAAGTTGAAGCGGATAGCCGTCGCTTCGCACCCCGATCAAATCGAGCCTGCCATCATTGTTTAGGTCGCCAATTGCTCGCACGCTGACATCGGCTGGAAGGTTCACTGGCGTGAACTTTCCTTGCGCATCACTGAGTAGAAGATTTTTGGTATCCACAACGATGTCCAGACTTCCATTATTATCCAGATCTGCTATCTGCAAATCAGCGTGCCTTCGCAGGACATCAATATAGCCATGATCGCTGAGCATAGGGTCGATGGTGATGCGGGTAAGCTCTGCAACTTCCCAATCGCTCCCAGCGCTCTTGTCCGACAGACGCAGTATCTGCCCATCGCGATTTAACAGGACAAAATCCATTGCGCCGTCACTGTTTATATCGGCAGGTGCTATAGCGATAACGGCTCCGATATTTTGCGGAGCAGGACGTTCACGATATTGCCCTAAACGTTCGTTTGTCAGAACTTTGAACCCATTCTCGTCAACTATCGCTAAATCCGGGTCTCCATCACCATCAATATCGGCAATAGCGAAATGGTCAATGCCCCGCAGTTTGTCAAATGGGAACAACTCCTTGAATGTCCCATCACCGTTGTTCCGTAAAACTACAGGCGGGGTCGTCACTGGATTGGGACATAAAAGGAGATCAAGATCGCCGTCTAATTCAAAGTCAAAGACGTACACACTATGGTATTTCCCATTGAGGATGTTGCCAGGTAAAGCAGTGCTTGCCGATACGTCCGTAAAGGAATTTATATTTTCCTGGCGATAAAAGCGCACGCCTGCATCGCTGACTGTCACGATGTCCGTTTTGAAATCATAGTTAAAGTCGAGATCAGCGATCCCCCAAGCCGCAGTGTTTTCATCAGCAAAAGTAATTTTGGCGCCTCCTACAATCTGCAGTTCGTATCTTTCGTGGAAAACCAGCGAGGGCTTACCTTCGCTATCAAAAGGAATAATCAATGGATTGTAAGCTTTGAATCCGTCTATTCCTGCAATGCCTTCAATGGAAAAGGTCATGCCCAAATCCGGCGGAGCAGGCTCTGAACTAGGGCTTGGCAGCTTGAGGAATTTCAGAAATGGTTCGCCGACATATTCCGCCGGAATTTTCACGGCGTTCATGCTCTGCCGGTAAGCAGCAACGCGCAGCAGCACATTGCGCAGGAACGCTGCTTGCGGCGCAACGGCACGGAGATCACCGCCCGTGGCGGCTTGTTGCAAAGTGGTCATCTGCTGTTTGGCGGCGTCTGGCCACGATGAGGATTGGGCGGCGAGTTTAGCGACAGCTTGCTGTACCGTCGCAGCATTGCCGCGTTTGGCGGCCAATCGCGTCACGTCCAACAGCACGGCCAGATTATCGGGCTGCGCTTCCAGAATCTTTTCCAGCAATTTTTGCGATTCGGCGTCACCCGCTTCCGCGCTTTGACGTTCGGTTTCCTGCGCCAGCGCATACAAAGCTTTCAGGTTTTTGGCATCAAGCGCGATGGCTTTTTTCAGGTGAGCGATGGCTTCCGGCAACTTGCCCCGTTTGCTTTCAATGGTGGCGAGCAGAGTTTCGATCTGGCTGTTGTCCGGCGCAAGGCTGCGCGCTTTTTCGACCTTTTCATACGCGCCATCGAATTCCTGTTGTCGCACGGCTAACAACCCCAAATTGGCCCAGCTTGCTGGTTCGCCGGGCGCAAGCTGCGTGGCCAGCGTCAGTTTGTCTTTAGCATACACGTCTTCGCCGGTTTGTAGTCCGGCCAAGCCAACATAAAAAGCGGACACCAAATCGCGGTACTCTTTGGATTCAGGTTTGGGCAGTCCGGTGTTGCGCGAACAGGCGGTGAACAAGACAGAGAGACAGAGAGATAGAGAGACAGAGAGACAGAGAAGTTTAGTCCCTCCATCTCTCCGTCCCTCCATCTCTCCGTCCCTCCGTCTCTTAAACGATAATGATGAACTCATTCCAGCGGATACCAGTCTTCTTTCTTCCCGCGGCCGACACCCAGGGCGTCCGCGGCGCGGTTGATGTAATTGAACCAGGATGCAATTAAGGTGATTTGCAGGATTGCTTGATCGTCGAATCCGACCGCGCGCAATTTATCATGGTTTTGCGGCGTCAGGCGAGTTGCGTCCTTGGTCAATTGCACCACGTAATCCAGCATCACGCGGTCTTGCTGACTGATCGGCGCTTGCGTGTAATCTTCGCGCAAGGCGGCAATCAGTCCATCATCCAGTGTCACCATACGCAGAAACTCTGCGTGCGATTCCAGTCAGTAAAAACAACGGTTCTGCACCGACACCATCGTTGCGATCATTTCGTGCTGTGCGCGGCTCAAAGGAAGGTCCGGCGACATCATTGCGGCAAACCCGGCAAAGATGTGATGGAGCGCGCCCGGAATCAGCGTATGCGACGCCACGACGCTATCGC
>CAZXHW010000026.1:0-7042 GCA_964639915.1 uncultured Heliomicrobium sp. | reverse complement strand
ATCGCCGCCGGGCGAGTTCGGTGAAGCATATTCCTGCGGATAGCCTGCACGCGCGTCTTCCATCGCCTTGCGAAGTGTTTCATCCGCTTCTTCCGGAGGGATGGTGCGAATCCAAGTCATGGTCTATTACTCCATTTAATTTCGAGATTTGCGGACTTCCTCAAAACTCTTGCCGTAAGTTTCCTGATACGTCTTGATCGCTTCGTCTTCCGAAGGCAGTCGCAGGCCATCAGTAAACCGGTTCATGTAGGCGAAATTGCCGCATTGCAACAGTACTTCCAGTGCGCCTTGCGGCTGGAATTCTTTAACCAGCGCATCGTAATCAGCCTTCGTTAATTTCGCCGGTTCGCGCGTGATTTTGCGGGCGAAGGTGACGGCGGCAAGTTCGCGCGGCGAAAGCTGAGAATCATCTTTCGCCATTGCCATCAGCTTTGACGGCTCAACGCCCAGCCGACGCAAGCCCTGCACCTGATGAAGCGTGCAGTATCGGCAACCGTTGGCCATCGAAATAGCGAAGGAAACATGAAGTTTGATTTCGCGCCTGACGTTGTTGTATTCGCGCGAAACTCCGGTGTAAGCGCGCCAGGCGCGAGTGATGTTCGGCACCAGCATAAACGCGCGCTGGGAGTTGGCGATGCCGATTCCCAATCCATTTGGGCTTTTCGCTTGGGCTTCTGCAGCAGTCAAGGTTTCCGCGCCGAGGCTCATTTGCTCATTGGAAACCAAGGAAACCCGAGCAACAGGCGCTTCGAACTTCGCGGCGGAGACTTTGGCAATGGGTTCTTCCAGTGCCCATTTTTCCACAGGCAGATTCGTTCCTTCGCAAAACCGCAGGAAGTAATTGAAGAACGCCGTTGTCATTGTCAATTCGACAACCTGCGAATCGTTGAACAACACACTCGTCTTTTGAAATTCCGCATCGCTAACGCCGTGAACATCACGAGTCAATAAATCGGCGTAGCGAATCGCCGCCTGCTCACTGGCGGACAGCGAGGAAAGCTCATTCGTTTTCAGTGCCGCCAGCAGCTTCTGCCCGCGTTCGCTGGCGCGCAGCAACCGTTGCAGGTGAATCGCCGGATAGGCGCTGCCGTAAATCTGCGCAATCCGCACGCCCATCGCCATCTTGGTTTCCGGTGCGACGCTTCCGTCGTACAGGTACGCCCGAAAAGTCGCAGCAAAAGGCTTTGCCGCGTTCGGCAGCAAGGCCAGAGCGCGCACGTAGTTCGGGACTTTGCCCGCTTCCAGCACATCCGCGCCGATGCAAAGCTCGGCTTTCTCATCGGCCAGCGGAACATTGGCTTGCGCGGTGAGCTTTTGCTTTGCCGCTTGATTCAATGCGTCAAGCGAAGTCGGCGAGGTTTTGTCCTGTGCGACGGAGGTCGCAAAAGTTGTGACTAGAATCAACGCAACTGATAGGAGTAGTTTCATGGCTTTTCGTTCCTTCAGAAAAGATATGGCGCAGCGGAGCGCGGATGTCCCGTCCAGATTCATCAAAACGCTAAGCATCTGTTTCTCTTTTGCTTACCTGCTGGGAAAAGCATGCTTCGCGGCCTTCACAGATCGCGATCAGAACAACCGCGCTCCAACATTCGCTAAAAGATAAATCGCGCGCCGATTTGCAGCGTGCGCGCTTCAAATGCCTGCGTGGATTTGCCGAAATTGCTCAGCGATAGATCGGCATTCGGCAAATAAAGATTGACCTGGTTGAATGCATTGAACGCTTCGAACCGTAATTGGATTTGCTTGTTTTCAAGCACAGAAAAGATGCGGGCGAAAGACAGGTCCACGCCGGAATACTTCGGCCCGCGAAACGTGTTTCTGCCCAGCGTGCCGGATTGTCCAGGAGCGGGCGCGGGAAAAGCGCTGGCCGGAAACAAGCCGTTCAAAAAATCCTGCTTGCCAAACGATGTATTGACCGCGCCCTTAGCCGGAGCGTTCGGGCGATCATAAAATCCGCCGCCCACCGCGCCACCTCCGCCGTCACGGTTGTAATCGCCTCCCGCCGTCGAAGCCGCGCCGTTCCAAACCGAAAACGGCCGCCCGGATTGCTGCGTGATGATGGCAGCGATCTGCCAGCCGTTCACCACGTGCGTCAGCAGAGCGTTGCCGCTGCCCAGATGTGGTGTCCACATCAACTGTGCTGAAAACCGATGCGGAATGTCGAATAGCGATCGCCCGCGTTCGCAGCGCAAACAGTCAACGTCCTGCGCGCCTTTGCCGGGTTCGGAATTGTCGGCGAATTGCCCGGTCGAGGTATCTGACGACGTGTCCAGCCATTTCGACCAGCGATAATTCGCCTGCACGGAAAACTGTTTCGACAGATTGCGCCGGACTTCCAGCGTCGCCGCGTGGTAAATGGAATCCACGCCGTTGGTGACAAACAGCAACGTGCTGAAGTTCGGATTGATGCGGTCTTCCTTGCCATCCAGCAAATCCCCCGCAAAGCGGTTCACGTCGTCAATGCGTTCCAAGTTGACGCCGCGTGTGCCGTTGTACCCGGCTTCGACAATCCAGCCGTTCCACACTTCGCGTTGCAAGTTCAAAAACCAGCTTTCGCTGTACTGTGTTTTGATCGTCGGGTTAACAACAAAACCTGTCGGGCGAATGGCGTTTTGCCCGGCAGGTGTATTGACGCCGCCCTGCGGATTGAGTCCGCGCCCAAAATCAGGATTAAACGGCACAGGAATGCCGTACAGGATTCGCGTACCGATCTTGTTGGAAGGTTGCACAACGCCTTGCAGCGCGTCCGGCGGCAAAGCGCGCGCACCGGAAATGGACTGTCCGTGTTGTGGTTGGTACGCCAGACTGAAGCCCGCGCGGATCGCCGATTTGCCATCACCGAACGGGTCATATGCCAGACCGATTCGCGGGGAAAAGTTTGTCTTTTGCGGTGTGTAAAGCCGATCTACACGCGTCACACTGGCGTTGGCCAACCGTTCGCGAAAATTGCTGCCCTGGCCGAAAACAATTGAAGACAACCGTCCTTCGCGTTCGCTGACATCGCCGAAATAATCGTGACGCAATCCCAGATTCAGATTCAGTTTTGACGTCATCTTCCAGTCATCCTGGAAGAAAAAGGCTGTCTCGAACTGCTTGAAGTAGCGCGGAAAGTTTGTCCGCTCGCCGGTGTTCGGGTTCACTGTCAACGTTTGCCGGAAGGGTTGATCGGCGATGAAGCTGGCAATGCTGGTGAAGGTGTACACGCCTGCGTCCGGGTCGGCGATGGCCAGTCCCTTGAATAAGCGACGATATTCTCCGCCAAAACGCAAAGCGTGCCGCCCTCGGTCTAGTGTCAGCACGTCGCGGAATTCGTAAGTGCGAATCTTGGTCGCCGAGTTAAAAAAATCGCCCCAACCCGCTGTGAAGCCTGTTGCCGTGATTTGCGGAACGACAGCATCGTCGTTGCCGCGATTGGTCGAAATCGTCTGGAATGCGAAACGGGCGTCGTTAACAGCGCGGTTGAGGACTTTGGTATAACCCAGATTGGTGTTGGAAAATCTGCCTTCAAACGCGCCTTGCATTCCGCGCATTACGCGGCCTAGTCCAGCCTGATTGACGCCGCCGCTGGTTGCACCGCTGTTGTCGGCTTGGTTTTCAAAAATGTAGCGCCCGTAAATTTTGTCTTTGCCATCGCTCGACGAATGATCTATGCGCCCCAAATACTGGTTGTAACGGACGTAATCATTGATTGTTGTGAACAGCGTTCCATTCGTTGGAATGAGCCGACTGTTGCCCCCTGCGTCAATGATGCTCAAACAGTTGTTGTTGGCAACCGTGCAAGCGCCGACTTGCTGCGGCGCGGGCGCTCCAAATTCTGTCAACAGGCGGTTGGCGATGCTGTTTGGTGCCGTGCGATTAACGTATTCGCGAAGCTGCGGGGTTTCCACCTGAAACGAAGCCGCGCGTCCGGCGGCATTGCGCGTACCTTCGTAACTGCAGAAGTAAAACGTTTTGTCTTTGATGATCGGTCCACCCGCGTTTGCACCGAACTGATTGAAAACAAGAGGCGGATTGCTTGGCGCAAAAAAATTGCGCGCATTGAGCGCCGCGTTGCGATGAAATTCCCACAAACGACCGTGAAGCTGGTTCGTGCCGGATTTCGTCCGCAGGTTGATGACTGCGCCGTTTCCGCGCCCGAACTCGCTGGAAAAGTTGTTGGTCTGCACCTGAACTTCTTCGATGGCTTCGATGCTGGGCACGATGGCAGGTTCGCCCGAATTGTTCGAATTGGAATTCATCGCGCCGTCCAGCACGTAATTATTCCCGCGATAGCGATTGCCGTTGACCGTTACGACAGGCGAGTTGGTCAGCTTGGTCGAATTTGCTGCACCGGGAATGAAGGTTGCGCCTGCACTCAGCTTGGGCAATGCATACACATCGCGCTGCGGAATGGGAAGCTCCGAAACCTTTCGCTGATCCAGCGCATCGGCCACGCGGCCTTCAGTGGAAATTTGCAGTTGTGCTGCCGCTGCTTCGATGTTGACGACTTCATGCACTTCGCCGACGCTCAGTTGAATGGCGAGTTCCGCCGTCTGGCCAACATTCAGCTTCAGGTTCCGCTGCTGAAACGTCTTAAACCCGCTGGCCTTCAGCGACAGGCTGTAATTTCCGGACGGTAAGCCTGCGACCGTAACCTGCCCGTGATTGTCTGTCTGAACCATTCGCCTCATGCCGGTTTCTTCATTGATGACCTCAATCGAAGAACTTGCAACCGAATTGTTTTGCGCATCGCTCACGCTAAGTTTGAGCGTGGCATCTGTTACCTGCGCGCCGCTAAACACTGGCGTCAGGCACACAATCAGAACGGCAAGCGAGTGAAGTTTTTTCATGGCACCAATTCTCAATAGTTTTATGTTTACGAGCGAGTGGTAAAGCTGGGATAGCTTTTCAAGCGCAACAGCATCAGCGCGGCAATTACGGTCATCACTCCGCAAAGCAGCAACACCGTTTGGTAAGAACCGGTGCGATCAAAACCCATACCCATCAGTGCAGGACCGAGCGCGCCACCCAGCGGCACCGTAATGAACAGATAACTGTATATTTCGCCGAACGACCGCAACCCGAAATAGCGGCTAACTAAAAAAGGAATGGTTGCGGATTCCGAGCCATAGCCAAATCCAATCAGCGCCGCTGCAACATAGGCACCCAAACCAGTCGCTCCGGCAAAGAGCATAAAGATTCCGGCGGCGACCAAGCCGAACGCGATCGTTGGCACGCGCTCAGCGGGCAGCCGGTCAAGCAGATACCCCATACCCAATCGCCCGATCATTCCCGCTACGCCCATTACCGATGCAACAAGCGCGGCGCTCGCGGGCGTCATCCCGCGATCTTTTAGCAGCGGCACAAGGTGAATCATGCAAGCCTGAATGCTCATGGAGATGACGAAGAAGGCGCCAATCAACAACCACAACAAGCTGCCCCGCAAAGCTTCGCGTCGTGTTAATCCCTCAGCTTGCGCATCATTTGAAGTTTGGTCAGTTGAGCGTGAGACGACAGGCGGTTCTTTCAACAGAAGCAACAGGAGTGGCACAGCAATCAGTAACACCGCTGCGCCTGAAATGGCATAGGTGTTGCGCCAGCCAAACCGGTCCAGCAATCCTTGCGTTGCTGACGGCCAGATGACACCGCCCAGCGCCGTTCCGCACATTGCCACACCCAGCGCCAACCCGCGCCGTTCGGTAAACCAGCGCGAAATCAAACTTGCATGGGGCACCGCCGAAGTGCCAGGACCAACCAAACCGAGCACCAGAAAAACCGCGTATAGATGCCAAAGCTGTGGTGTCAGGAGAACCAACGAGGCATAAAGCGCCCCGAAAACTGTCATACAAACCAAAATCGGCCGCCGCGCTCCAAGGCGGTCAGTCAGCCATCCAGTCAGTGGCATCGTCAGCATCGCCGTCAGCGTCGCCAGCGTGAAGCCCAGTGACACTTGTCCGCGCGACCAGTGGAATTCATCACACAGGGAAGTCAGCATCACGCCGAACGCATTGACCAGCAGCGAACCAAAATGCAGAAACAACCCGACGGACGACGCCGAGACCACTAGCCACGCCGTACGCCTACGGGTTGTTTCTGCCAAGTATTTCGTTCGAAGTATTTCGGCTGTTTGCATGGGCAATTAAAAGTTGAGTTTGACGGCCAATTGAAACGCGCGCGGTCCGCCGGAACCGAACACGCCGCCCGACGCCGTCACCGCACGCCCGAAGCTGGAAGATTTTAAGTACCCCGAAGTGCCCGGTGTGCTGTTGTCGCGAATCAGCACATTGGAAAAACCGGAGTAATTCACATTCGAAACGCCCAAAATATTCGTCACGTTCAGCAGGTTGAAGACTTCAACCATCGGTTCCAGCCGCGCCTTTTCGCCAAGCTTGAAGGCCTTCGAAAATCGCAGGTCGAATGAACTGAAATCGTCATTGAATCGCGCGTCTTCAGCCACCAGCGGCAATGGCTGTCCGTTGACGCCGCCTGCCGCGTTGAGCTTTTGCAGAAAGTTGTTCAGGTCACCGCCGTTTTTGAACAAGCGGCCTCCGGCGTTGCGCTGCAACACAGGAATGCGCGAGCTTGCGTCAGGCAGCAGAATGTCCATCGGCACGCCCGAAGCCAGTGTCACAATCGGCGCAAGCTGGAATCCATACGGCAATTCCACAGCGCCCGAAAACGTGAAGTAATGACGCCGGTCGTTCGGCGTCGGCCCGTATTCCAGTTGCAGGTTCTGCGGATTCACTGGCCCGTTGGAAAACGGAATCTGGTCGTCGTTGGCGTAATTGAAAGCTTTGGACAGCGTATACGAAGCGCGGAATTGGTAACGGTTGGAAAAGCGTTTTTCCAGGCTCAGAAGCAATCCGTCGTACTTTGTTTTGACGCTTGATTCCAAGTTGACGACACGATCCTTCCCACCCACGACCGGATTTTCCACAGGAACAGGGAACGAACGCCCAATAATGAAATGCGTGCCGAAGTTGTGCAGGTAATCCGCGCGCACAACCAGGTCGCGCGCTAGTTCACGCTGAAACCCCAGATTGAACTGTTGCACCATCGGGTT
>CAZXHW010000025.1:0-20174 GCA_964639915.1 uncultured Heliomicrobium sp. | reverse complement strand
GAAATCCTGGTTGCAATGGCCACTTGCACCGCACCGCAATTGTTCACCTATCCGCAGGTGCATGCATTGTCGGAGGTGAGATGAGCAAAGTCGCCGTCGTCACCGGCGCCGCGCGCGGCATTGGGCTGGCCATTGCGGAAAAGTTTCTGGAAACAGGTTATCGCGTCGCTTTGCTGGACATTGACGCGACAACGCTTGCGCAAACCGCTGATGCGCTGCGCGAAAAACCAGAAGCTTTTGCGGTAGTTTGTGACGTGTCCGATCCAGAGCAGGTGCAGGCTTCGATAAATCGCGTGGCCGCACACTTTGGCCAAATAGACGCGCTGGTCAATAACGCGGGTGTGGCAGTGTTCAAACCTGCGCAGGAAGTCACCTTTGACGATTGGTCCCGGGTTCTGGCGACAAATCTGAACGGCCCATTTCTCTGCACACAAGCCTGCGCGCCTGTCATGCTGGAAACTGCGGGCAGCGGCAGCGTGGTCAACATCGCTTCGATTTCCGGCGTGCGCGCCAGCACATTGCGCATTGCTTATGGGACCAGCAAAGCTGCGCTGATGCATCTGACAAAACAGCAAGCCGTCGAATATGGAAACTTGGGAATTCGTGTCAACGCGATTGCCCCCGGTCCGGTTGAAACCGCGATGGCCGCGCAAGTTCATTCCGCAGACATTCGCACCAGTTACCGTGACGCCATTCCCTTGGCGCGCTATGGAACGACGCGCGAAATTGCTGAAGCTGTTGCCTTTCTGTGCAGCGACGCGGCAAGCTTTATCAATGGCCAGATTCTGGCTGTAGATGGCGGGTTTGACGCGGCAGGTGTGGGCTTGCCCAGCCTGAGGAATCAGGCCTAGCAGGAAGGATTAAAGCAAGTTTTTACAGTAAAGAGTGAAATGACGATGAACCAGAACGCGATTCAAACTGCCGCGCAAACCCTCTTTCGACACTGGAACGATTCAACGCGGCTGGATGCTCTGCCAGCAGAATACCGTCCTGCGGATCGCGCCGAAGCTTACGCGATTCAGGCGGAGTTTGAGCGGATGACAGGCCAGTCGCGTAGCGGTTGGAAAATTGCCGCCACCAGCATCGCCGGGCAAAAACATATTGGCGTGGATGGGCCGTTGGCCGGACGCTTGCTCAATGGCCGCGTGCTAACGGGCGGAGCAACTGTTTCCCTCAGCGGAAATCTGATGCGTGTCGCCGAAGCCGAATTCACTTTTCGGTTTGGGCAATTGCTTCCCAAACGCGCCGAAACGTACAGCCTGGAAGAAGTGCTGGCGGCGGTCGAATCACTGCATTGTGCCATTGAAGTTCCCGATTCGCGGTATCACGATTTTCTGAAAGTTGGTGCGCCGCAATTGATTGCGGACAACGCCTGCGCCAGTTGGTATTTGCTCGGCGAAGCGGTCGCGATGGATTGGCGCAACCTGAATCTAGCCGAACACAAATTAGCGGCGTACCTGAATGGAAAGCTTGTCGCAGAAGGCATCGGCGCAAACGCCCTGGGTGATCCACGCGTTGCGCTGACCTGGCTGGCGAATGAATTGAATACTTTTGCAGACGGTTTGCGGGCAGAAGAAATCGTCACGACCGGCACCTGCATCACGCCGGTTCCGATTTCACAGGGAGACCGCTTGCGCGTGGATTTCGGCGTGCTCGGCGAAATCGAAGCCTTCTTTTAAGGATTCTTGTACCCGTTGAAAGCCCGGTTGTTGCTCTAACATTCGTTGAAAATGAATCCCCTTGCAGCTTGCCGATAACCCTGCGCTCGGCGATGATTCCTCACCCATCAGATTTCTTTTCCAATGAAATCTTTGCTGGTCTGATACCAAATCGAAATCCAATTGCTGGAAACCGACTATGAGACGACTGAAACTTTGCTTGAGTCTGCTGATGTTCGCGGTTGCGATGGTTATGGCTTGGCAGACGCCGCAGTTGACTGCCGCTGCAGCGCAAGATGTGCAATTCAATCGAGACATTCGCCCCTTGCTGTCCGACCGCTGTTTTTACTGCCACGGACCGGATGAAAAAAATCGCAAGGCGGGATTGCGCCTGGACACATTTGAAGGCGCAACCAAAGATCGCGGCGGGTATCGCGCCATCACCCCTGGCAAACCGGATGAGAGCGAATTGCTGCGGCGCGTGACTTCTCATGACAACAGCGAAATGATGCCGCCTTTATCAGCCAAAAAGACAGCCATCACACCGGATGAAGCGGCGCTGTTGCGGCGCTGGATTGAGCAAGGCGCAAAGTATCAAGGCCATTGGGCGTTTCAACCGCTTGCCAGACTTCAACCGCCTGCAGTCAAAAACACGAAATGGGTTCGCAACGACATTGACCGGTTCATTCTGGCGCGTCTGGAACGTGAAGGAATTGCGCCTTCGCCACAAGCCGATGCGCGAACCTTAATCCGCCGCTTGTCGCTTGATCTGATCGGATTACTGCCGCAACCGGCAGAAGTCGAAGCATTCGTCAAAGCCTTTAACAAAAATCAGGATGTTGCCTACAACGCCTTGGTCGAACGTTTGCTCGCCAGCCCGCATTACGGTGAACGTTGGGGGCGGCATTGGCTGGATCAGGCGCGCTATGCTGATTCCAACGGCTACACGATTGATGGTGAACGCGTCATGTGGCCGTACCGCGATTGGGTCATTAATGCGCTGAACGAAGACAAGCCTTTCAATCAATTCACTATCGAACAACTGGCAGGCGATCTGTTGCCCAACCCGAACAAAGCGCAACTAGTCGCTACGGGCTTTCACCGGAATACGGTCATCAATGAAGAAGGGGGCGTTGACCCTGAACAAGCACGCGTTGAGCAAGTGATGGATCGGCTGCACACGACAGGCGCGGTTTGGCTGGGCTTAACCGTAGGCTGCGCGCAATGCCACACGCACAAATTCGATCCCATCCCGCACAAAGAGTATTACCAGATGCTGGCGTTCTTTAACTCGACGATTGATGCGAACAATCAGGGCTCGACCGTTCCCGTCAATCGCGGTGAAATGTTTGGCAAAATCGAACCGGAGACGGAAGCGATGGATGCGCCGATTGCCCGACGCGGCCCAATGCGGGGCGAATTAAAGCGAGACGACTGGGAACGTTCGGAAATTGCGCGGCTGGAACGCAATCCGGCGGTGGCCGCTCCCAATAAGGAAGTCCAATGGGTGTCGTTTGATCCCGTCAAATTCGACACCGAAGCGGCTGGTAAATTGCAGCACCTGGATGACGGTTCGTTTTTGATTACGTCGAATGCTGCCGTGAATGACGCCTATCGAATTCTGGTCAGGATCGCTTCGCCGCGCGTCGCCGCTGTGCGCCTGCGTGTGCTGCCGCACACAGCTTTGCCGAACAATGGCCCCGGATTGGCGGCGGATGGCTCGTTTGCCTTAAGTGAGTTTTACATTGACAGCGAAGGTGGGCGGCATGGCTTCAACGAAGCATTTGCTCCGTCTGCAAACGACGAGCAAAGCGCTTATCCAGCACGCGCAGCCAGCGACGGAGATCGTCGCACAAGCTGGTCGTTGAGCACCAACCAGATTCACGAGGCTGTTTTTGTCTACGCTCAGCCGAAAACCTTTGCCAGCCGCCAAATTCAATTCGTGATGCGGCACGAAGCCGAAACCGGGCGAGGCATCGGTCATTTCAAACTCGAAATTGCGACGGAAACGCCGCACGATGCCCGTGGCGCAGCCTTACTGGCGGCATTGAAAGCCGCGGCGAATGCGCGGACGCCAGAACAGCAAGTTCAAATCAATGCCGCCTTCGCTTCGGCGCGCGCAGTAAGGGCAAAACAATCCGGCAATGCCGTGATGGCGATGATCATGCGCGACATCAACGTCCCGCGAGAATCGTACATTTTCACGCGCGGCGATTTCACACGGCCTGATAAAGCGGCGGGATTGTTGCAACCGGCGGTCTTTAGCGTGATTGCACCTGCTTTGCCTGAAACCGCGAAACCGCGCACGCGCCTTGATCTGGCCAACTGGCTGGTTGACCCGGCAAATCCTTTAACGCCGCGCGTCACGATGAACCGCATCTGGATGCGTTATTTCGGGCGGGGCATTGTCGAAACCGAAGAGGATTTCGGCACACAAGGTTCTCTTCCTTTACATCCCGAATTACTGGACTGGTTGGCAGGTGAATTCATCCGCCAGGGTTGGAGCTTGAAAAACATACACCGGCTGATTGTAACCAGCGCTACGTATCGGCAATCGTCAGATGCGCGCAAAGACCTGAGCGAAATTGACCCGCGCAATCTGTTGCTGGCCCGGCAGGAACGCTTTCGCGTCGAAGCCGAAATTGTGCGCGATGCGGCGCTGAGCGCCAGCGGCTTGCTCAACCCAAAAATCGGCGGCCCCAGCGTGCGTCCGCCACAACCTGACGGCGTGTACGCCTTCACGCAGAACAAAAAGAACTGGGTCGCCGCATCGGGAGCCGAACGCTTTCGCCGCGCGCTGTATACACAATTTTATCGCAGCGCGCCGTATCCTTTGTTCACGACATTTGACTCACCTGATTTTCAGCAGGTTTGCACGCGACGCTTCCGCTCGAACACGCCGCTGCAATCGCTGACGCTGGCAAACGACCCGGCTTTTCTGGAAATCGCACAAGGCTTGGCGGCGCGTCTGGTGCGCGAGGTGCCAGGCGAATTCACTGCCACGCTGAATGCGCGTTTGAAACACGCGTTTGCGCTCTGCTTCAGTCGCCCGCCGAGCACTACAGAACTCGCGGCCTTGCGCAGTTACGTCGAGCGGCAAGCGCAAGGCTTTGCCCGCCAGCCCGCTTCGGCAACAGCGCTGGTAAACAAAGAACTGACGAAGGCCGGACTGAGCGAAGCGCAATCCGCCGCACTGACTGCGGCGGCGCGGGTATTGTTCAATACGGACAATTTCATTACGCGGGAGTAGTAAATGATGCTCTTTCCAGATGCGGTTGCAGGCCTGTTGGAAGGGGACTTTTCGCGGCTTGCCCCTTTGTTTGGGGATGACGCGCCTGACGCAGGACAGCGTTGCGCCATTATTGATCGGGTTGAACAAGGGATGTTTGCAAACGAACCGACAATCACCGCGTTAGCGATGGATGAATATAGCCGTGGATGTCCGACCCACGGAAACGATTGGCAAGCCAAATCACGTCGCGTCAGCGACGTTTGAATGCAGACGAATGATCCGATTCAGGTGTCGCTGACGCGACACGGGGATTTCATTTCCAGCTTTCCGTGGGTTGAACACCCACGGCTAAACTCACATCGTCGCTACGCGACAAAGAAAAGCAAGTAAACGACCTGCCCGAATTTAAACCGTCGCGACGCAACTAGAAAAAGAGATACGGCCTCGAATAATGTTAATGCCTGCAATAAAAGGAGTTGAAATCAAATGTTGTTGAAATGGTTAGATGTGCTGCGATTGGCCAGGATTTCAAATCTGAATCCTGATCGAAAAGTGACCAAAACCGAAAAAGAATGGCAGGCGCAACTAACGCCGGAGCAATACTACGTGACTCGCCAGCACGGAACGGAAAGCCCATTCAGTTCGGAAATGTGCAGTTTGTTCGAGCCTGGGTTATACGCCTGTATCTGTTGCGACACCTTACTGTTCGATGCCAGCGAAAAGTTTGAAAGCGGCACGGGTTGGCCTTCGTTTACGCAGCCGATCAAGGAAAACGCGATTGCTTACAACGAAGACACCAGCTACGGAATGTCGAGAGTCGAAACGGTTTGCAATACATGCGACGCGCACTTGGGACACGTCTTCCCGGACGGCCCTCCGCCAAGCGGGTTGCGGTATTGCATGAACGCCGTCGCGCTGAAAAAGGTCAAAGAAGAAATCTAATGCATTGAACGCTCAATACGGAGAAACACTGCAATGAATCAATTGAAAATCCGACTGTTTGCGGTCGGCTTGATTGCGCTGTTTGCTGGCCTGACTTATTACAACTGGCATCAGTTGGCCAGCGAAGGTCAGTATTCATTGAAAATGGCGGCGTTCGGGCCGGTCGGAGTGGTGGGCGGCATCTTCCTGCTGCTATTTCCAAACAAGATTGGGAAGCCAGAAACAACAAGCGACAAGGTCATTGTGCTGGGAGTCTTGGGAATTGGCCTGGTTGCAGGAATCGTTAATTGGTACCTGATGGATCCCGGGTATTTCGGGAAATGAGAAACAAGAAGATATGCGTCAAATCATTCATCAAATGTTATGGGTTGGATTGTCAGTAACGGCGGTCGCTGTGGGTGCCTTGCTGGCGCAGCCTGCAATAGCAGCCACGTTTGTTTATGTCGGGAATTGTGAAAGCAACGATATTTTCGTGATGCAACTCAACCGGCAGACCGGTGACTTGACCTTGATCGAGAAAGTTCCGCTGCCCGGCATTCTCAAAGCCGGCGGTTCGACGCCAATGACCGTCAGCCCGGATCGCCGCTTTCTGTTTGTCGCGACGCGCGGCGAACCGCAGAGTGTATTTACTTTCTCAATTGACCCGAAAAGCGGCAAACTCAGCCTGATCGGCAGCGGACCGCTGGTTGACAGCATGCCGTACATTTCGACCGACCATACTGGCCGTTTCCTGTTCGCAGCTTCGTACCCTGGCCACAAATTCACGGTCAGTCCGATTGGGGCGAATGGCGTAATCGGCCCGACACAACAGATTTTGGAAAACCAGACGAACGCGCATTCCATTTTGCCGGACCCGAAAAACCGGTATGTGCTGGCGGCAACGCTGGGCAACGATTTGGTCAATGTGCTGAAGTTTGACGCAAAAACAGGAAAGCTGGAATCGAACGCACCGCCTTCGGTTTCGGTCAAAGCCAAAACTGGCCCGCGTCATTTCGTCTTTCATCCGAACGGCAAACTGGTTTATTTGCTCGGCGAACTGGATGGTGCGGTTCACGTGTTCGATTACGATCCCGGCAAAGGGCAACTGAAAGAGAAACAATCGGTCAACGCATTGCCGTCGGGCGTAACCGGCAGAATCGCATCCGCCGATTTGCAGATCACCCCGAACGGCAAATTTCTGTACAGCTCTGATCGAACGTCGAACACGCTGTCGGGTTTCAAGGTCAATACAGCGGATGGCACCTTGACGCTGATCGAAGCCATTCCGACCGAAGCGATGCCGCGCAGCCTGAGTATTGATTCTTCGGGACGTTACGTGTTTGTGGTCGGGATGCGCTCCCACCAAATGTCCAGCTACCAGATTGATTCCGCCACGGGAAAGCTGACCAAGCTGAAGGAATATGCGATGGGCAAGATTCCCAACTGGGTGCAGATTGTTGACCTTCCGGCAAAATGAAAGAAGCAAGCATGAACATTCCCCTCTCAGACGAGCTACAAGACGCCACCCGCCGCCACTTCTTTGGGCAATGCGCGATGGGGCTGGGGGCCATTGCCCTCAATTCCCTGCTTGCGGGTGACGGCCTTGGCATGCCGCAGCGCCAGCAAGTTGATCCCTCAAAGCCGATGGCACCACGAAAACCGCCGCAGCCTGCCAAGGCCAAGCGTGTGATTTATCTGTTTATGGCGGGTGCACCTTCGCAACTGGAGCTGTTTTCCGACAAACCGAAGCTGCGCGAATTGACAGGGCAACCGCCACCGCCAAGCCTGATGAAAGGCAAACGCTTCGCGTTTCTGAAAGGCAACGAAACGCTGCTGGGAACGCGGCGCAGCTTTGCGCGCTACGGGCAATCGGGGATGACACTCAGCGAATTGCTTCCGCATCATCGAAAAATTGTGGACGAAGTTTGCTGGCTGCGCGGGATGTCCACGGATGTGTTTAACCACGGCCCCGCAAAGCTATTTATGAACACGGGCTTTCAAATCCCTGGACGTCCTGCATTTGGCGCATGGGTCACTTATGGCTTAGGAAGCGAATCGCAGGATTTGCCTGGGTTCGTTGTACTGCAAAGCGGAAGACGCGGTCCACGTGGTGGCGCAACATTGTGGAGCAGTGGCTTTCTGCCGACGTCTTATCAAGGCGTTCCCTTTCGCGGCAGCGGCGACGCAATTTTGAACCTGCGCAGCCCCGAAGGGCTTTCGCGCGAACAGGAACGGGATTTTTACGACACGGTCGGCGTGTTGAATAAAGCGCGGCACGACAAAACCGGCGACCCGGAAATTATGACGAGGCTGAACGCATATGAAATGGCGTTTCGTATGCAAACCAGCGCGCCGGAGTTGATGGATTTGAGCAAGGAATCGGCGGCGACGTTGGAACTGTACGGCGTGAAGCCGGGCGATTCCGGCTTTGCCGCCAATGCGTTGCTGGCGCGGCGAATGATCGAACGCGGCGTGCGCTTCGTGCAGTTGTATCACACCGACTGGGATCATCACGGCGAGCGCGGCAACAATCTGACCACAGACATCGAAGCGCGCTGCCGCGAAGTAGATCAAGCCAGCACCGCACTGGTGCTGGACCTGAAACAGCGCGGTTTGCTGGAAGACACTCTGGTCATCTGGGGCGGCGAATTTGGACGGACGCCAATGGGCGAAGTTCGCGAAACGGTTGGGCGCGACCATCACATAGACGCTTTTACTTTGTGGGTTGCAGGCGGCGGATTCAAACCTGGCTACATACACGGCGAAACTGACGAACTGGGATTTGGCGTTGTTGAAGGCGGGACGCATGTTCATGACTTACACGCCACATTGCTGCATCAACTAGGTTTTGATCACGAACGATTGACCTATCGCTTTCAGGGGCGCGAATTCCGCCTGACGGATGTTCACGGCAAAATCATCAAAGAAGTGCTTGCCTGATGCCAGCGAAAAACGAATGCCACCTGAATTGATGGGAGGGAAAAAATGTCAGACGCAAACTCTTTACGAATCCGTTCTTGGTTATTTATGGCTGTCTGTTCGTTCTCACAGCTTGTACAGGCGCAAACAACGACTCCGCTAAAACCTCCGACAGGTGAAACTGCGTTGCCGCCCAAAGTCGCCTGTGCCGATTTGCGCGCGTTGACGGGATATGAATTCACGATCGAAAGCGCCACGCAGGTGCAGGCAACGGCTGATGCTCCTGCGTATTGCCGTGTCCGAGGGCTGATTCAACCAGAAATTCAGTTTGAAGTAAGTCTGCCTGCCGATTGGAATCGCCGGTTTTATATGTTCGGCAACGGCGGGTATGCGGGCGAGCCGCTGGAATCGCCGGGCCGTGTTGGGCAGCGGCTCAGCGGAGTGCGGCGCGGGTTTGTCGTCGCGCAAACCAACACAGGCCACGATGCCGTAACGGAACCGCTCGGCACCTTCGCGGTCAATCGGCAAAAATTGCTCGATTACGCTTTTCGCTCGCTGCATACCACGGCGGAAACCGGCAAACGCATTGCGGCGGTGTATTACGGCGCGCGTCCGGCGCGTTCGTATTTTGAAGGTTGCTCGACCGGGGGACGGCAGGCACTGATTCTGGCGCAACGTTTCCCAGAAGATTTCGACGGCATCATTTCCGGCGCGCCGGTGCTGAATTTCTCCGGGACTGTGGTCAGTTACGCCAAAATGGCGCAGGCTTTCGCTGCAGCGCCAATTCCTTACGCCAAGCTAAAACCATTGGCCGACCGCATTTACGCACTTTGCGACGACAAAGACGGATTGAAAGATGGATTGATTGACGACCCACGCCGCTGCGACTTTCGCCCATCGCGCGATTTGCCGAAGTGCGCGGACGGCGCTGATAACACAGAATGCTTTACCGCCGGACAAATCGCCTCGCTCGAAGCGGTTTACGGCGATGTCATCAGCAATGGCAACCGCTTCTTTCCAGGCTGGCCGGTTGGCGCGGAAATCGCTGGCCCCAACGGGCGTAGCGGCTGGGACAACTGGATCATCAACGAACGAGGTCAGCAGTCCATCGGCATGATGTTTGGCGAAACCTTCTTGCGCTATCTAGCTTTCCCCGAAAAGAATCCGAAATACGAACTGACCAGCTTCAACTTCGACAAAGACGTGCCTCGGCTGGAATGGATACATTCGGTGCTGGACGCGACCGACCCGGATTTGAGCAGCTTCAAAAAGCGCGGCGGCAAATTGCTGATGTATTACGGCTGGGCCGATCCGGCGCTGAACGCGCGAATGGGTGTTGAGTATTACGAAAGCGTGTTGAAACAATTGGGAGCGACAACGACGGAATTTTTCCGCTTGTTTATGGTTCCAGGAATGTTTCATTGCTCTGGCGGCGTCGGGTGCAGCAATTTCGACAAACTGACACCGTTGATGCAGTGGGTAGAATCCGGAACCGCGCCGGCTCAGTTAACCGCGTCACGCACAACAAATGGCAAAACCGATCGCACGCGTCCGCTTTGTCCGTACCCGCAAGTGGCGAAATACAAAGGCAGCGGCAGTACAGATGACGCCAGCAGCTTTACCTGTCAAATTCCTTAAACTCAATTGAGCAATGAGAATACATGTGGTTCACACTATTGTTGGCTTATTCGTACTGTTGTTGAGTGTTCCCGGTTCTATCGGTGATGACAAAACATTTTCAGCCAACTGTACCTGGAAGGGAAAACCGCCGGACGCGCGGCAGAATTGCAGATCTATTCCAAAGACGGTCACGGTTTTGGGCTCACCAATCGTGGGTGGCCAGTAGATAGTTGGATTGATCGGTTTGGCGACTGGTTGCAAGCACAAGGTTTGCTTAAACCGCCAGTTTCAAAATGACTTCATGCGCTTTCTTTGTGCGCATCTCTGTCACACTGAATAAAGAAATTTTTGCCATCGGTGTTGGCTTTTGTCACAAGTTTCGTTCTTGTTTTTGTTCCCAAAGTTCTCTGCATCACTCCCTCGCCACTAAGTCCAGCAATGAGAGCATTTCTGGCCAAACCCATCCCCTAAAAATGACGGCATAGTCTTTGCACTTTGCGAAATGAGTCAAAGATCATTTCTGAAACAATGACTGGTCCGATCCCCAACGATCTGGCCTCTAACTCGAAGGTTATCCAATATGCCAAAGCGGTATCCACGGCAGTTTGCCTTCTCCCTTGCTGCCTTTCTCTTTCCAGTTCTAATTCTCTTTGTCAGTCTTTTCACGGCACTCACAGACGCTAACAGCGCCAAAACACACGAAGTGGTTTTGCAGGATCAACTGCAAAAACTGGATGAACAATCGCGTGATCCGCACTTTCTGTTGCTGCGTACTGGCACGTTCGATCCATTGGCCAGCGAACCGACTGCTGTGCGGATTGGTCAGCGGCAGTTGGAAACGACCAGCTTGGCCGCACGCACTGCCCGGCTGGCTGCGGTTGCAGGACAAGCTGCCGTCAACGAGCGCAGTTACTACATTGTCCAATATCCGGATCGGATTCTCCCGGATCAAACCGAAAGCTTGCTGGCCGAAGGCTATGAGATCGTAGGCTATCTGGCCAATAACGCTTATATCGTTAGGGCATCGCGTTCCAGCGCCAACCGATTGCAGACTTCTCAAGAGAGCGGCCAGTTTCGCTGGGTGGGCGCTTATGGCGCTGGCATAAAAGTGGAGCCGATCCTGGTGCAAGCTGCGGATCAGACTGCAAATGGATCGGGTTTGAATACTCAATCCGAAGCAGAACAGACCGTTGTGGTTTCGTTTGTCACGTTTCGCGGCGAAGATGCTGCTGGCGTTCTCCAAGCGATTGCGGGATTGAACTTGACGGCAGAGCCGACTATTGAAGAACGAGGCGACGAGCGCACTTGGGGCATTATTTCCGCCACCCGCGCCGACTTGCTCAATGTGGTGACAGCGTTGGCATCCGTCGAAGGCGTCGAATGGATCGAACAACGGCGGCCCCGGCATCCGCGCAATGACAATGGCGTTCGGATTATACAAAGCGGAACAACCGGAACAGACACGCCGCTTTACCGCAACGGTCTGACAGGCGCGGGCCAAGTGTATGGCGCGGCGGATTCGGGGCTTGACGCGGATCACGCCCAGTTCAGGCTGAACGGACAATCCTCTGCCCAGACGTTTTCTTACGCAGTCACGACGCGGGCGCTGGTCAATGGGCTGCTGCCGGTCAGCATCACCAATCCGAACAACAAGATCCTGACTTATTATGTCCTTGGCAGCGGCAATCTGATCGAAAGCGCTGCTAATCCCAATGGCGGAAAAGCGCTGGACCCGAACCAAACTCGCGGCTCCGGCAGCAATCCTAGCTACCTGAACGGCGTTGCCTATGACGACGATGATGGCGGCTATCACGGAACTGCCACGACCAGTGTGGCTGTCGGAAGAGATTTCAACGCTGACGGCACAGGAGCAGTGTCCGGCATCTCTTCGCGCACCAGCGGCGACGGAGTTGCACCGGATGCGCGTATTGTCTTTCAGGATGTCGGTCATCCGAGCGGGCAGTTGTCTGGCGTCAACACCATCAGTCAGGCGCTGATTCATCAGCAGGCGTACAGCAGCGGCGTTCGTGTGCATAACAACAGCTACGGCCCTGACCCGCCGGTTGGATATGAACAGGACGACGCAGACATTGACGATGTGATGTGGCGGCTGCGCGATTACAACGTTTTCTATTCCGCAGGGAACGACGGCGGCGCGGCGCGGCAGATTTCAAACGCTGCCAAGAACAATGTAGTGGTTGCCGCTACTTCCAGCCCGACCAATGGCGGAGACATTGAAAACGTAGCCAGTTACAGCAGTCACGGCCCGACGATTGATGGACGTATCAAACCGGACATCGCGGCTCCAGGCACTGTGCGCGCAGCGACGGAAACCAGCGGAGTTTCCTCATCCTTTGGCACACAGACTTCGCGCACGGCGCAGGATGCAGCGGTCAATCCCGCCGATCCCGATAATAGCCGAGGCTCAGCGCTGACCGGAGGAACCAGCTTCTCTTCACCAATGGCCGCAGGTGGAGCGTTGTTGGTGCGTCAATACTTCACCGACGGCTATTACCCCAATGGCGCGCGCGGAAGCGGCGCAAGCTTTATCCCATCAAACGCATTGGTCAAAGCAGTCATTCTGAACTCCGGGCGCAACATGACGGGACGCTACACCGCCAGCGTTGGCACAGGCGGAGCCAGCGGCCCGTTGCCAAATTACGGACAAGGCTGGGGGAGAATGGCGCTGGATGATTCGCTGTATTTTTCCGGTGACCGACGTCAGTTGCGCGTCGTAGCGGACATTTACAATGGCGCGACCGCGACTGATTCCTCGCGCCCAGCGAGCAATGCGGCCATCACCACGGGTGAAACGCACAGCTATCAAATCACGAATGTGACAACGACCGAACCGCTACGTATCACGCTGGTGTGGAGTGATCCGAAAGCGTCAGGCAGCGCACAGGTGGCGTTGGTCAACAATCTGGATTTGGAAGTTGTTGATCCACAGGGCAATGTCTATCGAGGCAATGCCAATTTCTCGAACGCATATTCTCAACCGGCGAACGGCGCTGCTTTTGATAACCGCAATCCAGTTGAAGCGGTTTATATCGCGTCGCCTTCGGCTGGCACTTACACCGCGCGCATCATCGGCGCGAATGTTCCTGGCAATGGCAGCCGGCAAATCATCGCGCAGCCCGGCAATCAACCGATTGATTCCAACCGGCAAGGCTACGCGTTAGTCGCAACCGGCAATTTCGGAGGCAGCTCGACCGTTCCGACCAATGTTTCGACCTCAGTGGATGCTGCGAGTTTTTCGCGGGCGGCTGCGCCGGGACAAATCCTGGCTGCATTCGGCGCGGGATTTCCCGCCACCAGCTTCAGTTTGTCTGCCAGCAGCACACCGCTGCCAAGGCAATTGTCGAACGTATCGGTGCGTGTGAATGGGATTCTGGCGCCGCTGTTTTTCGTGGGAGTGAACGCGGGCAGTTTTCAGGTCAACTATCAGCTTCCTTACGAAACGCCGCCGGGCACGGCGTATGTTGAAGTGCTCAACAACGGAACCCCAGTGGCTGCCGAAAACCTATCGGTCGGCGCTACGGCTCCCGGCATCTTCACGTTGCTTCGACCGGACAAGGGCAGGCTGTGGCGTTAAATCAGGATTTTTCGCGCAACGGAAATTCCAGCCAAATTCCAAACGCCAAACCCGAAGCTCGTGGCCGTTATGTCATCGTGTATGCAAATGGCCAAGGCGGGCAATTTATCAATCCCAGCACAGGACAAAACTTATCGCTAGCGTCAGGAGCAATTGCGCCAACTGGCGGATTGCTTTACGCCACGGCGGCCTTGCCGACCGCAAGGATTGGAAGCGTCACGGCTACAGTTACGTTTAGCGGCCTTGCGCCGGGCTTTGTCGGATTGTGGCAACTCAACATTCTGATCCCTAGCAATGCGCCCACAGGAAGCGCTGTCCCACTGGTTATTTCCACCAGCGGAGGAACCAGTAAAACAGTGATGATTGCAGTCAACTAGGATGGAGGTGGGGGGATGCCATCTTCGACCGGTTAGGTTGCAACAAGGGCGGCAAGATTCAAGGGTGGGGTTCTTGCCGTCTGAACCAGCGATAAGGGGAAATCCCTTATCGCTGGTTCACTAAAAGATCCCACAAACCTTTTTTTCAAGTATGACTTGGATAAGTTAGACTGGCGGTTGGAGCATTCACTTCCTCAGAGTCCTGATACGCCTCTTTTTGTATCTCGTTTTCTTGTTCGGCTTGCCCGCCTACGACCTTCTGGCATTTTTCGCCACCTGATTACAATGCCAATAACAGCAACAAGGCCTGCTGAAACAACGGCGAGCGCTATGATTTGGTGTGTGTCCATGAATCGCTCTTATCGGATGCTTTTCAATCCAGTTACAGACCCGAATAAATGTTGATCATTTTGTAGAGGGTAAATCTTCACGATGGGCTCGGCCAAAATATCACCACCGCTTAACCTGCACTATAAGGATTAACGAGAGGCTGAATAAGGACTATCCCTTATGCACATTAGGCAAATTACAAAACCAATAATATCGCCAAAATCCTTCACAGCCATTGCCGAAAACCACAAGCTGCATATCATCTTCTGAGGAAATTGCCGGGTGTCGAATTTTCTGATCTCGCCGTTGTCTGTCCATCATGTGAAGCTTGAAAATAAAGCCTCAATAAAGGAGTGATTTTTCTGTGAACCCAAAGATCAATGTTGGTTTGGTAGGCGTCGGTCGCATGGGATTGGTATATGCCGAAGACTTGGCGTATCGCGTTCCGCAAGCCAATCTGGTTGCTGCTTCGGATATCGATCCAACCATCGAAATCAATGCTCGGGCCTTGGGCGTGACGAACTGGTATTCCAACTATCAAGACCTGATTGATGACAAATCCGTTGATGCCGTCGTCATCATTACGCCAACCAGCAGCCACCGCGACATCATCATTGCAGCGGCAAAAGCGGGCAAAGCTATCTTTTGCGAAAAGCCTCTTTCGATCTCGCTCGACGAAGCGCGCGAGATTCAGCAAGTTATAGACGCAACCGGCGTGTTCTTTCACATGGGTTTTATGCGCCGATTTGATCGCGGATACCGCGCGGCAAAGGAAAAGATTGATCAGGGTGAGATCGGTTCTCCTGTTCTGTTCAAAGCTTCTTCGCGCGACCCGTTCCGCCCAAGCCTGGAATATATGGATCCGCGTCATAGCGGCGGAATCATGATTGATATGGGCATTCACGACATTGATCTGGCGCGTTGGATGATGGGCGAAATCGCCAGCGTGTACACAGTCGGCGGCGTGCTGGCATATCCCGAAGTCAACGACGTCGGTGACATTGATAATGCCGTCGTAACACTGACCTTCGAAAGCGGCGCGCTGGGCGTGATTGATGTCAGCCGCAGCGGTGTTTATGGCTACGATATTCGCGCGGAGATTCTGGGAACGAAAGGCACACTCAAAGTTGGCTATCTGCGCGAAACGCCTCTAACGGTGCTAAACAAAGATGGCGTCACACACGACACTGTTCCCTATTTTATGGAGCGATTCGAGCGCGCCTATATTGACCAATTGCAGAATTTCATCGAACACTTTTCAACGGGCAAGGCACCTTCGATCACTTGCGCTGATGGCGTGGCGGATTTGGAAGTCGCCTACGCAGCAACTCTTTCCTACAAGGAAAAACGCCCGATAACACTGACAAAATAGCGCCAGCGCTTCGAGCGCTGTGCCAGATTACACTCCATCACTTTCGCATCATGTCAAAAATCAATTTCTTTCCTGTCGTCAGACTATTTGTCTGCGGCCTGATCGTTTTCCTGCCCTTCACGGCTTCATCAAAGCAAGTCAGTGCGCAGAACGAATCTGCCGAAGCGCATCACAAACGAGGTGTCGAATTCCACAACCGCCGCTGTCTGGATGACGCCAGCCGTGAATATGCTCGCACGCTGGAACTTGATCCGCCGCGCGACCTGACGGCGGAAGAATGGCAAATCGTTCGCCGCTTCGCGCCGCGCATTTACACCACACCCAATGAGTTCTTCCCGCTCAAAGATTTCGCTGTCATTTTGCATCCCAGCGCGCGACAGATTGCCTATCACCTGTTCTGGGAAGACGACATTGATTTCCCGGAAGACAACGATCCCGCCGACCATGAATTGATGTGGGTGCAATATTCGGCGGACGGCAAATCCATTGAAAAAATCTGGACTTACTTTCACGGGCGCATTCTGGCGGGCACCGAAGCGGCCCTGGCCGACGCACGCCATAATGGTCAGCGTCCGCGTATCAACGCGCAGTGGGGCAAGCACGGCACGCTGCTGGTCGGCTGGGAAGAGATGACTATCACCGCAGACGCGGGTGATTCCGAAAAGAAGTATTACCCCACCGGCCAGCCGATCACACTGAAACAGTACAACGAAGGAACGTTCCGAAAACTTTCCGAAGAAGGCCGCCGCCTGCCCAATCATCCGCTGGGGATTCGACTTGGCTGGCCCTTAAAGTTCAAAGGAACGTGGAAGGATTTCACCAATTTCTCGCGTATTGTCGAACCGCTCGCACTGCTGAACAAAAATAAAATGGCCAAAGTCACGCAGTGGAATAGCGCAACCATCAACCAGCATTTTCTGCCCTACAACTTCCGGCCCAAAACTGAATGGCCTGGGGGCAAGCTAAACGCTCGATAATCAATATCCGGAGGCTTTCTGAATGGAAAACACCTTCGTGCTAAAAGCGTGTGGCATTCGCAAAACTTTTCCGGGCGTCATTGCGCTAGATAACGTCAGTTTCGACCTGCGGCGTGGTGAAGTTCATATTCTGCTTGGCGAAAACGGCGCGGGCAAATCCACGCTGATGAAAATCCTCAGCGGCGCTTATCAAAAAGATTCCGGACAACTCTTGCTGGACGGCCAGGAAATCGAAATCAAAAATCCGAAACATGCCATCGAACTCGGCATCGGCATCATTTATCAGGAATTGAATCTGGTTCCACACCTGTCCGCAGCGGAAAACATCTTTCTTGGCCGGGAACCTGTCCGCCTTCCTGGTTTGATTGACCAGAAAGCGATGAATCAGTTGGCGCGCCAGCTTCTGACGGGCTTGGGCGTAAGTATTGATCCGCGAAGATTGGTCAAAGAACTGAGTATCGCCGAACAGCAAATGGTGGAAATTGCCAAAGCCATTTCGCTGGATGCGCGGATTCTGATTATGGACGAACCGACTTCGGCTCTGACTGAACGCGAAATCACGGAGTTATTCACGCGCATTCGCAAACTGAAAGCCGACGGCGTTTCAATCATCTACATTTCTCACCGTATGGAAGAGTTATTTGAGATCGGTGATCGCGTGACGGTGCTGCGCGATGGGGCCGTGGTGGGAACGCGCAACATCGCCGATGTCACCAAACCGGAATTGATTCAGATGATGGTCAATCGTGAATTGACCCAACAGTTTCCCAAAATTGCCACGCCACCCGGCAAAGAAGTGTTGCGCGTCGAAGGATTAAACCGTACGGGTGTTTTGACCGACATCAATTTTTCACTATACGAAGGCGAAGTTCTGGGCATTGCGGGGCTGCTGGGATCAGGGCGAACAGAACTGGCGAGAGCGATTTTCGGGCTGGACAAGCCGGATGCGGGCAGCATTCACGTCAAAGGCAAACTGCAAAAAATCACTTCGCCGCGCCAGGCAATCAATCTGGGCTTTGGCTTTTTAACTGAAGATCGCAAGACGCAAGGGTTGGTTTTGCCGCTGTCCGTGCAGGAAAACATCTGCCTGCCAAGCGTTGAACGATTTTCGCGGCTCGGTATTGTCAGCGGAAGTCAGGAAGCCGAAGCCGCTGCGCAATATCAAAAAGACCTGCGGATCAAAACGCCCAGCCTCGGCCAGCGGGTGATAAATTTGAGCGGCGGCAATCAGCAAAAAGTCGTGCTAAGCAAATGGCTTTGTTCACGCGGCGATATATTGATCTTTGACGAACCGACGCGTGGCATTGACGTCGGATCGAAAGCTGAAATTTATCAGTTGATGAATCAACTGGCGGAATCAGGCGCAGCTATCATCATGATTTCGTCCGACTTGCCGGAGGTGTTGGGGATGAGCGACCGCATTCTGGTTATGCATCAGGGCCTCATCAACGGAGAATTTTCAGCCGCCGAAGCGACGCAGGAAAAAATTCTGCACTGCGCGCTGGGAGAAAAACCGAATGAACTTTAAAGCTTATGTTGCGCAGCATGCCAGGCAGTTCGGAACGTTGTTCGGACTGATTGTGCTGTGCGTGGTCATGTGGATTCTGACTCCGCACTTTCTGACCGTTTCGAATCTGCTGAACGTTGCCGAACAAACAGCCATCATCGCCATCATCGCCGCTGGGATGACCTTCGTCATCATCACCGCTGGGATTGATCTTTCGGTCGGCTCGGTGCTGGCGTTTTCCGGTGTGGTAATGGCGAGCTTGTTGCAGAAAGGCACGCCAACAGTGGTAGCAGTGGCGGTTGGAATCGGCGTCGGTTTCGCGTGCGGCGTATTAAATGGCCTGCTGATTTCCATCGGACGACTGCCTCCGTTCATCGCAACCTTGGGAATGATGAGCGTGGCGCGCGGAGCCGCGTTGCTGTTTACCGAAGGCCGACCGATTTCCGGCTTTTCTGATTCATTTCGTTATCTGGCCATCGGCAAACCCTTGGGGGCTCCGATGCCGGTTTTGGTTATGCTGGCGGTTTTCTTCGCGGCGTACTTTCTGCTGACGAAAACGAAACTGGGACGATACACCTACGCCATTGGAGGCAACGAAGAAGCAACGATTCTTTCGGGTATCAACGTCCGGTTGTACAAAACCTTGATCTACGGAATCTGCGGAGGGCTGGCGGGACTGGCGGCAATCCTGCTGACTGCCCGGCTGAACTCGGCGCAGCCGATTGCCGGAATGATGTATGAACTCGACGCCATTGCGGCAACGGTCATCGGTGGAACCAGTCTGATGGGCGGTGAAGGCAACGTCTTCGGAACCTTGATCGGAGCGTTAATCATCGGTGTTTTGAGAAATGGACTGACGCTGCTCAACATCAGTTCCTTTGCACAACAAATCATCATCGGCCTGGTCATCATCGTTGCTGTACTGCTGGATATGTCGCTGAAAAAAAGTAAACGATAACCATCAACTTAACCTGGAGCTTCAACCATGAAAAACGTGCTGTTCATCATCTTGGCATCAACCCTGTTGCTGATTGCTGTCGCTTGCGGTCGTAACCAAACTACGTCGGATGGCCGCCCGACAATCGCACTCGTGGTTAAGACGTTGAACAACCCGTTTTTCAATGATATGCAGAAAGGCGCGGAAGAAGCCGCGAAACAACTCAACGTCAACCTGCTGGTGCAGGCAGCCGAACGCGAAGTAGATGTCGAAAAGCAGATGCAGATCATCGAGAACCTGATTCAAAGCAAAGTTTCGGCGCTGGTCATCACGCCCAGCGGATCAAAAGAGATCGTTCCGGCCATCGTCAAAGCAAATCAAGCAAGCATCCCAGTCATCATTCTGGACACGCGCGTTAACCCCGAAGCGCTGGCTGCGGCTAATGGAAAGATTGCGGCGTTCATCGGGTCTGACAATCTGGAAGGCGGAAGGCTGGCGGGCGAATTGATGGCCAAGACGCTTGGCGGCAAAGGCAAGGTTGCGATTCTGGAAGGCATTCCGGGGCACGAAACCGGCGATTCGCGGCTGAAAGGATTTCGCCAGGCGGTTGCGGGCTCGCCCGGCATTCAGATTGTTTCTTCGCAAACGGCCAACTGGGAACGCGATCAAGGGTACAGCGTGTTTCAAAACATGCTGCAAGCGCAGCCGGAAATCCAGGGACTGTTTGCG
>CAZXHW010000024.1:0-21181 GCA_964639915.1 uncultured Heliomicrobium sp. | reverse complement strand
CACGATCATTCCCACACACACCATCATAACGACCATTCACACGAGCATCGCCATCACGACCATTCGCACGAAACAAATCCAACATCCAGCATCCAAAATTTAACATCTCACGACCACGACCATCGGTCGTTATCCACCATCAAACACATCATCTCGTCTTCAGCGCTGTCGGCTTCGGTCAAAGAGCGCGCGTTGCTGATCTTTCAGCGCATCGGCGAAGCGGAATCGAAAATTCACGGCATCCCGATTGAAACCGTTCATTTCCATGAAGTCGGCGCGGTGGATTCGATTGTGGACATTATTGGTGCCTGCATTGGATTGGAAGCGTTGAAGATCGAACAGATCATTTCTGCTCCTTTGCACGTCGGATCGGGAACGTTCAACTGCGCACACGGAACGTATCCTGTGCCCGGTCCGGCAACTGCGGAACTGCTGAAAGGCGTGCCGAGTTACTCCAAGGACATTGACGGGGAATTGGTGACGCCAACCGGCGCGGCGATCATTTCAACGCTGGCGGCGAGTTACGGCAATTTGCCCGCGATGAAAATTGAGCAGGTTGGTTACGGCGCAGGCACGCGCAGCTATCCGAAGTTTCCGAATGTTTTGCGCGCAATCATTGGCGAAGTGGAAACTGCCAGTTCTTCCGACGCCACGGCGACGACCGTAACAGTCATCGAAGCCAATATTGACGATCTAAGCCCGCAAGTCTTTGGGCATTTGATGGAAAAGCTTTTGGCTGACGGAGCGCTGGACGTTTTTTACACCCCGGTGCAGATGAAAAAAAATCGTCCAGGCGTGCTGATGACGCTGTTGTGCAAACCGGAAGATCGCTTACGGATGTCGGATTTAATTTTTAATGAAACGACGACGCTTGGCGTGCGCTACCGAGAAGAAAAGCGGGAAATCCTGCGGCGAGAGTTCGTGACGGTTGAAACCGAATTCGGTTCGATCCAAATGAAAATCGCCCGCGCTGAAAACGGACGATTAGTAAATTACGCTCCAGAATTTGACGACTGCCGTGCAGCCGCTGAACGTCATCAGATTCCAGTTCGCCAAGTGCAACTGGCGGCTTTACAGGCGTACGGAAAACAGGCTTGAAATTAGAGCAACAGGGGTCGTCTATCGGCGATAGCTCGCTTCCCTTCCTGGCTGAAATGTCGCATCAGTGCCAGCAACTGAGCCTGGTTGCACGGCATTGCCCGAAACGTCGGAAGCAAACCCGCCAATCCTTGTTCTTCATCCAACCGCGAAGATTCAACCAAAGCCATAATGGTTTTGTGTCCGGCGCTAGCGCGTAAAGTCGAAAGCATCGGTTTAATCTTTACCGCTTCGACATCAAATACTGCTAAATCGTGATGACTGCGACAAGCGGTTCGCAGTTCGTCAACCGAACAAACGCCTGTAATTTCAAACTGGTTAACGCTAATTCCAGTTTTCATCTTTTTTAGCCGCTCCGGCGAATCTGCGACTAACAACAATTTGGATTTGGGCGACGGAATTGAACGAAGCGGCGAATTTTGAATGATAACTGGTGCTGTCATGTTTTGAACTCCTCCATGCATACTGTCTTTATCCTCTGAAACAATCATTCATACTCGGATAATCCCTTCCTCGCCGGGTAAAATTCCCATCCTGCCTGAAAAACTTACATAGCTGCTGCTGCTGGCAGTCAGGGGCGTGTTATAGTGCCGCGCCACCGCGGGCAAAACCCTAAAACCTTGCAACAACTGGTTATGAGTACGAAAAGAACCTTTCATGATTTGGTTGAAATGATGTCTCGCTTGCGCGCTCCTGATGGTTGTCCTTGGGATCGTGAGCAAACCTACGCAACCCTTGGGCCAATGCTGATAGAAGAAGCCTACGAGGCCATAGAAGCAGCAGAGGCAGAAGATTGGAACGAATTGCGCGATGAATTGGGCGATTTGCTGTTCCTGATCATTTTTTATGGACAGATCGCAACCGAAGCCGGTCATTTCGATGTATTCCAGTCCATCAGTCGCGTCCACGAAAAAATGACTCGCCGTCATCCACATGTGTTTGGCGAAGAGACAGTTGAATCAACAGCAGACGTTCTGGCCAATTGGGAAACCATCAAAGCCGCCGAACGAAAAGCCGATGGCAAAGAAGAAAAAAAGACTTCGATGCTGGATGGCACTTCGTCGAAACTTCCGGCCTTGCTGGAAGCATTTCAATTGACGACTAAAGCCGCGCGTGTTGGATTCGATTGGCAACAAAGCGAAGACATTTTCGACAAACTGGAAGAAGAGATTCGGGAATTGCGCGAAGAGTTCAGCCGTGAAGATCGCAACCCGCAAGCCATTGCGGATGAACTTGGAGACGTGATGTTTGTTGTCACGAATCTGGCTCGCTGGCACGGCGTTGAGCCGGAAACGGCTTTGAAAGCAACAAATAAAAAATTCCGCCGCCGGTTTGCTCACATCGAGCGCCGCGTTGAAGAACAGGGCAAGTCCCTGGCTGACACAACATTGGCTGAAATGGATTCGTATTGGGACGAAGCCAAGGCAATCGAACGTAAAGGCTAAATGATTCGCTGGCTGACAACGTTATTGATTGGGATTCTGGCGCTGGCCTATGCAGGTCGCTCGTTGGAGCGCACTGAACAAGCGCAAACATCGGAAAGTGTTGCTCCCGGCATTGAACTGATTTCGATCAAGCGCGGCGATTTTTCCGAAAGCACCACGGGCGACCGCTGGACAATCCAGGTTTTGAACGTTGATCCCAAATTGGCACGACTGCGTTTGGCACAAGCCATGGACGAAATTGCGGGCACCGAAACGACAAGTTCGATGGCGCAACGACACGGAGCTTTGGCAGCAATCAACGGCGGATATTTTCGTACAACGGGAATTGTTCGCGGCGAGCCGGTTGGCGCGCTAACCGTCGGCGGCAAAGTGTTGAGCGAGCCAGTCAAGAATCGAGCAGTGATTGCGGTTTCCGATACCGGTAAACAAGTTCTTCCGGCCATCACTCACGTCACGATGAAAGCCGTGCTTAGAGCAAACAGCAAAGCGCTTTTCCCAATCAGTGGGTTCAATCGTCCGCGAGAAAAAGACGAACTGATCGTTTTCACACCTGAATTCCACCGCACAACGCTGACTGCGCCGGAGGGTGCCGAATTCATCATTGAACGAAATCGAGTAGCGGCCGTAAAAGATGGCGCTGGTAGCCAAACGATTCCACCGGAAGGTTTTATCGTTTCGGCAAGCGGCGCATCACGTGAATGGGCGCTGAAAAATCTGCGACGAGGCGCGCTTGTGGAAATCAAAACTGAAGTCAAAATCGAACCGCCGCTTGTCTTTAACCCGGACTTCATTCTTGGCGGCGGACCGCAGTTGATTGCAGCCGGCAAAAAGGCTTTTGCCGATGAAACTGCGCGCTACAGCGATTCGCTTTACCGTCAGCGTCATCCGCGAACGGCGATTGGTTGGCGAGCCGATGGAAAAATGGTTTTGCTGACAGTGGACGGACGGCAAAAACTCAGCGTTGGAATGACGATGAATGAACTTGCCAGCTTAATGCTGGAACTCGGCTGCGTTGAAGCCATGAATCTGGACGGCGGCGGTTCAACCGCAATGGTCGTCAAAAACAAAATCGTCAACAGCCCTTCGGACGCTACTGGTGAACGAGCAGTAAGCGATGCGCTGTTGATCTTTCCCCGATGAAACTGCAATGAAAGAAGCTTTGGTTTTAATGGCGAAAGCGCCCATCGAAGGACAAGTCAAAACTCGGCTGATTGGCGCGCTGACAGCGGAAGAAGCCAAACAGCTTTACGTGGCTTTCCTGAGCGATACATTTACGATGATGGAAGCCGTCTGCGACGAACGCGAGGAGTTACGGCTGGTGCTTTGTTACACGCCAGAAGGCGAAGAAGAAGCCTTTGACGATGTCGAACGCGAAGGCTGTTTGGTGATCCCCCAGCGCGGTAACGATCTTGGCGAACGGCTGACAAGCTGCTTTGCCGACGTCTTTGAAATGGGCTTTGATTCGGTTATTGCCATCGGCGGCGACAGCCCGACTTTGCCGGATGAAATGGTGCTGGAAGCGTTTGATTGCCTGGAAACTGAAAACGATGTGGTTGTCGTTCCAGCGGAAGACGACGGATATTGCCTGATTGGAATGCGAAAGTTGCACCCGGAAGTTTTTCAAAACATTCCGTGGAGCACTGGTGAAGTGATGGCGGCAACTGAAGCTCAAACAAAAGCTGCAGGCCTGGACTTGAACGTCGGCCCATCGTGGTATGACGTGGACACGACGGAAGAATTGGAACGGTTGAAACAAGAACTAAAAGAAACAAAAGGCTTGGCCAAATTCACTCGACGTTTTCTGAAGGAATTGGCCAAAAAGCCCAAAGGAGAGCCACAGCAATGAACAAACTGCTGGTAATCATCAAACGCGAATACCTGACCCGCGTAAAATCGAGAGGCTTCATCATCGGCACCATTCTTGGGCCGATCATCATGTCATCCTTTGTGCTGGTTCCGGTTTTAATTGGACGTTACAGCGGTCCGGACAAATACAGCATTGTCGTTCTGGATCAAACCAACGATGCAGCGCTCTACGATCGGCTGAACGGCTTGCTGGAACCCAAACGTTCCGGCCAAGCGCGCTATGAATTCAGCCGTGAAGAAGTAAAACCTGGCGAAAACCTGGATGCGCGCCGACAAGTGCTGGCCGAACGGATGGCGCGCAAAGAGATTGACGGAATTCTGGTTCTGCCGACCGATGCGCTGAACCAGAAAGAAATCACCATCTATTCCAAAAATGCCAGCGCTGTCATCGGCAGAACCCGGTTTGAAGACGCGCTAAACAAGGCGATTTCCGAACGTCGCATCGGGCTGGCGGGGCTGAATGCTGACCAGGTCCGCGAACTGACCAAAGACGTGTCGTTGAAAGCCGTCAACGAACGCGGTGAAAGCGGGCGCGGGCGAATTCTAGTGGCCTTTTCGCTGCTGATGGTTCTTTACCTGACGATTCTGGTCTATGGCGTGACGGTCATGCGCGGCGTAACCGAAGAAAAACAAAATCGCATCATTGAAGTTCTGCTGTCATCGGTCAGCCCGTTTTATCTGATGATGGGCAAAGTCATCGGCATTGGCCTGGTTGGCCTGACTCAATATCTGACCTGGTCGCTATTCGGCATCATCCTCAGCGTTTTGTCCGCGGCTCCGGCAATGATGATGTACGCCGATCAATTGCCGAAAATTTCTCCCTGGCTGTTTGTATTTTTCATCATTTATTACCTGCTTGGATATTTCCTGTATGCGACTCTGTACGCCATGGTTGGGGCGATTGTCTCGAACGAAGACGACGGTCAACAGGCTCAGATGCCCATCACCATGACGTTTATGGTTTCGGTGATTGTATCTTCGCTGGTCATTGAAAACCCTACCGGTACTGCGGCGACTATTCTTTCGCTGGTTCCCTTTTTCGGCCCATCGCTGATGTTTTTACGAATCACGATGGAAGCGGCGCCGGGTTGGCAAATTGCGCTTTCGATTGAATTGATGATTTTGACAATTATCGGCGCGGTTTGGCTGGCGTCAAAAATTTATCGGGTGGGAGTGCTGATGTACGGCAAACGCCCGACGATTCCGGAATTGATCAAATGGTTGCGATATAGCTGAGGCTTAATCAACCGGCGCGCGATAACCTGCGCGAGTGCGCGCAACAAAGCCCGGCCGTTTGATTTCGACTTTCAGGCTGCGCCATTTGCCGTCGTGCTTTTCATTGGCCGGATAATACGCCAACGAATACTGGGTGCGAATTTCAGCCGCAATCTGGGAATAGGCTTTATCAAGTTGCTGAAGCTCTTTGACCGGATAAACTCGACCGCCGGTTTTGTCTGCCATTTCTCGCAATTCTCGACGCGCAGAATCATAAAGCCGCTGATTGATCTGAATCCGTTCCATTTTTGAAAGCTCACAGTGGCTTTCAAAATAGGATTCTGAAATTTTCCCTGCGTGTTCTTTGGTGTATTTGCGCAACTGTTTGCGCGAAAACTCGAAATGGGTTTCCTCGGCGCAATTTCTGACCATCCCGGCTTCCGTAAAACTTTCCGTATCCAGCTCCAGAAAATACGTGCTGACCCGGCCTTTTTCCATCAGCGGCAAAATCTGTTCGTAAGAGCGATAGCCGTAAGAATCCACGCCATCAGTCAGGGCTACAACTGCCTTTCGACCTTCGACCTTGTTCAGAACTTCTTCCAGAGCCAATTGCATCGAATCGTAAAACGCAGTCCCCGAACCGGCGTTCAGCAGATCAAGCGCTTGTTCGACAGCTCGGCGGTCGGTGGTTAAGTCTTTTAGCAGTTCGATTTCTTTATTGAATTGAATCACTGCCACACGGTCCTGCGGGCGAAGTTCTTTCAAAAATCCTCGCACCGCGCGCCTCATCAGCTCAACATCGCCGCGCGTGCTGCCCGAAGTGTCAATCATCAGAACCAGACTGAACGGAACTTCCGTGGCTTCAAAGTTGGCAATTTTTTGCCGAACGCCATTTTCGTAAACCACAAAATCTTCAAGTCGCAACCCGGAATTGCTGCGGTTGCCGTCACGGTCGGCGACGGCAACATCCAGCGTGACCAGGTCTGTGTCCACACGAATCGTCGCGGCTTCGTCTTCTTTTTTCTGATCGGGCTTTTTCTCCTGAGCGATCGCAGACAAACAAATTGAAAGCAGAACAACAAGCAAAATGGTTCTGGCCAGAAAAGATAGGAAGTTTGACATGTCGAAGCTCCTGGTTAGGTTGGACAATCGGAAGTATAGCCCAAGATAATTTCCCAGTAACGCAAACTTTGTCGGCAGCCCGTCTTGACAGGCCCAAGGTCGGACAGTAAGATGCCCGCTCGCTCGAAAGGGTTTAGGCACGTACAGTCAATGGTAGACGGTCACCCTTACAAGGTGAAGGTTGTGGGTTCGAGCCCCACCGTGCCTATCACCGGTAACAGCGAGTTTGATAATGCGGAGTCGTAGTTCAGTTGGTTAGAACGCCGGCCTGTCACGTCGGAGGTCGCGGGTTCGAGTCCCGTCGGCTCCGCCATTTCATCATAAAAAACAATACTCAATGAGCCGCTTGTCAACGCAAGCGGCTTTTCTGTTTTTCGAATCTCATGCTTCGCATCGAAGACGCACTGCAAATCATTCTCGACCGCATCCCGCTGCTTGGCGAAGAGGAAATTGCTTTGACGGAAGCGATTGGCCGAGTATTGCGGCATGACGCAACGTCTGACTTGGATTTGCCGCCATTTGACCGGGCGCGGATGGATGGTTACGCGCTGAAAGCTGCCGACACCACAGGTGCAAGTGAAGCCAATCCGGAGAGGCTCAAAGAAATCGGCGAAGCTGCCGCAGGGTATTCTTTTAACGGCACTGTTGAATCCGGCCAGGCTGTAAGAATTATGACGGGCGCTCCTGTTCCCGCAGGAGCCGACGCAGTTCAGCAAATCGAAGTCATCAATGTTCCCGGCGACGGATGGATCGAAGTTCAAAAAGCTGTCCAGCCCGGCCAATTCATTACGCCGCGCGGCATTGAAGCCCGCGCTGGCGACGTGATGGTCAAAGCTGGCGAGCGCGTTACGCCAGCAGTTGCCGCTGTGCTTGCAAGCTTCGGTCAGGCTCGGCCAATAGTATCACGCCGCCCACAAGTTGCCTTGCTTTCAACCGGAACTGAACTGGTCGAAGTCACTGAGAAGCCTGGCCCTTCGCAAATCCGAAACTCCAATACTTACTCGCTGGCTGGTTACGCCGAAGCTGCCGGAGCCGAAGTCGTCAGCAGCAGCATCGTTCATGACGACTTTGGAGCAACGCGTGATGCGATTGCCGCAGGCTTGGCCGCAGCCGATGTGGTGATGCTTTCCGGCGGCGTTTCGATGGGAGATTACGATCTGGTCAAACCCGCGTTGATCGAACTCGGCGCGGAAATCTTCGTCGAAAAAGTAGCGATGCATCCCGGCAAGCCAACCGTGTTTGCCAAGCTTGGCGATAAAGTCATTTTCGGATTGCCCGGCAATCCGGTTTCCGTAGCGGTTTCGTTTCACCTGTTCGCTCGCCCGGCATTGATGAAAATGCAGGGAGCAAATGAAATTCATCTGCCGCGTTTTCAGGCTTTCGCTGCCAAGCCAGTCAAAGGCGCTCCGCCTCGCCGCAGCCATCAACCCGGTCGGCTGACGATTCGCGATGGTCGTGCTGAAGTCGAACCGTTGAAATGGAGCGGATCTTCCGATCTGGTTGCGTTTATGAAAGCAGACTGCCTGATTGTTGTACTTGAAGATCGCGCAAGCGTGTCGGAAGGCGAATTGGTCGAAGTGATTTCGCTTGGCGGCTGAGCTTCCAACCTTAAATCCAAAATTCAAAGCTGCAATGTCCGAACAACAACTATCCCATCTGGACGAAGAAGGCCGCATCAAAATGGTTGATGTCGGCGCAAAAGCCACAACCAACCGCACTGCCGAAGCCAGCGGCTTTGTGCAAATGTCGCCGGAAACCGTCGCCGCTATTCGTGAACGACGAACTCCGAAAGGCGATCCGCTGGAAACGGCTCGGCTGGCTGGAATTATGGCCGCAAAGCGAACTGCCGAACTGATTCCGCTTTGCCATTCGCTGGCACTTTCGCACGCAGAAGTAAAAATCACACTGACCGATGAAGGCGCGCAGATTTGGGCAACGGCTTCAACCAGCGCCCAAACTGGTGTCGAAATGGAAGCTTTGACCGCAGTTTCAGTCGCGGCGTTGACGCTTTACGACATGTGCAAAGCGATTGATAAGGGAATGGAAATTGGCGAAATCCGGCTGGAACGAAAGACGGGCGGAAAGTCAGGCGAGTGGAAAAGGCAATGATGAAGGCAAAATGATGAATGATGAACTGATTTCAAAGCTCATCATTCATCATTCCGAATTCATCATTTTACATGTTCGGCAGTTTCAGCGTTTGCAGCACCACATTCAATGAGCGTTCGGCGATGTCGCGTGAGCGTTCGCTCCAGCCCATTTGTTCGCGGTTCTGTTCATAATCGCGGCGAACACGCTCTTTCAGCCGTTCAACGTATTCCGCAGGATTAGGTGAATTGGAAATGGCGAAATCCAGTTCGCGGTATGCGTTGTGAATCGTCATCAGCCATTCAGAGGCTTGGTATTCCGGCGTTCCGGCTTCGTGGGTGAATTTAGCAGTAGGCATTTTTCTTGTAAGCTCCGTTTTGAAATATCCCCGCTCCCTGTTGGTCGCGGTACTAACTCAGTTTTGTTCCATCAACAGCGTCCGCGTCATCTGCGCATATGTGTCAACGGCGTTCAGCATATCTTGTTTGCGAATGTATTCGTGCGCGGTGTGCGCGTCGTGGATCGAACCGGGTCCGTACAGCATTGGCGTTCCCCAGTTCGTCAAACACGGAATGTCCGTTCCGAAGCGAACGACGCTGGTCGGAATATCAATTCCCTTCACCGTATGCGTGTGAATCGGCGGCAGCGAAAAGCCGCGTTTGATGTCCGCGCGTCCGCCGACGACTTCCACAATCATGTCGTAAAGCTCGTCCGGTTCAGTGATCGTGCGGAACATCAGTTCACTGGCGGCAAAATCGGCGACGACGTTTGGCCGACGGCCTCCGGTGATGGTTCCGATGTTGTAAGTCGTCGGGCCAAGTTCCGCGTTTGCAGGCCAATCAGTTCGGCGGATGTCGTTCAAAATATCCAGGAGCTTTTCAATTGCTGATTCGCCAAGCTCAGGATACGCCGAATGCGCTGTGCGGCCTTTTGCTTCCAGCACAACGCGCAGCGCACCTTTGGTGGCAATCGCCTGCTGGCTTTCCGTCGGTTCGCCGTTGATCAGAAACTTGTTGGAGTTCGGAATCGAGTTGGCGACTTTAGCGCCGTCGCTGCCATCTTCTTCGCCGACGACATACAGCAATCCGATGTTGGTCAGCCCTTCGTCTTTCAAGCGCTGCGCCGCGAACACCTGCGCCGCAATCACGCCTTTCGCATCGCAAGCGCCACGCCCATAAATGTTCTGTTCATCTTCCGTAAAGCCAATGAACGGCGGCACGGTGTCCATGTGCGAAGACAGCGTGACGACCGGCTCACCAATCCGCGCATAAACGTTGACGCGGTCATCGCTGACGGTTTGCGTCGTGACTTCAAACCCCGCGCCGGACAAATAATCACGCAGCCAGCGCCCAGCAGCGCCTTCATTCCAGGAGATAGACTCCGTCTCCATCAACTCGCGTGTGAATTGAAAAATGTCCATAAGGCTAAATCGGAATTTTGAAGTGTTAAAACGTCGGGAAATGAGGCGCGATTATATGCGGCGACTTTGTGATTGCCAAATCAGCGCCTTCATTTTCCACCCAACACAACGCCGCGCCCTTCCAGTTTCAAACTTTCCGCCGCGCGTTTGATGTCGGCTTTCCGGATGGAGCGCATGGAATCCGGCTGCGCCTCAATGTCAGCAGGTTTGCGTCCGAAGATCGCCGCTCTGGAATATTCCAAGGCGCGCACCGAATGAGATTGCAGCGCAATGGCATACCGGCCAATTGTTGCATTGCGGGCAGCTTCGAATTCGTCGTCGGCTGGAAGCGCAGCCAGTTTTTGCAATTCGGCTTCAAGCGCTTCTCTAGCTTTGGCCTCATTTTCCGGCAAAGTGACAAATCGCGCGTTGAAAATGCTGGATGCCAGACGGGGTTCATGGCTGATCGTCAGCAAACTTAACAAGCCAAGTTCAGTTTGCAGTTTTTCGCCCAGCTTCCCCGACGTAGCCAGATTGGCCAGCATGGTCAGCGTAAAGAAATCGTCTGGTTGATTTGCCTGAGGTGGCATTGCCGAACCAAGCCGGAAGCCAACCGTTTGTGTCGCCAGAGCGCGGTTGCGCTGTTCTGTCTTTTCCAGCCCGGAACCAGCGGCAGGCGGCAAATTGACCTTCAACGCTTTGTCCAGATCGCCGCGCTTTAGCCCTTCGGAAAAAATTCTGGAAATCAGCGCCGATCCATCGGTGTCGCCAACCACGACCACCAACGGGTATTGCCGTTTGATGGTCTTGCCGTGCCATTCTTCCAGCTTTTCTTCTGTCAGTCCTTTGACGGCTTCGGCCAAACCGAATCTGGGCAAACCATACGGATGGCCGGGATAAAGCGATGCCAGCAGCAATTCATCAGCGCGCGCTTTGTCGTCGTCGCGTTGATGTAGTTGGTCTGTCAGCAAAATCGTTTTTTCGCGCGCGACTTCTTCTTTGCCAAAGTAAGGCGTTTCAACGATTTCCAGCAATAGCTTGACTGCGCTTTCGGCATTGCGCGACAGCACATCCAGCGTGAAGCCGAAAAAGTCCGGCTCGTTCACCACGCGAAGCTGGCCGCCATAACTTTCTAGTTCCAGCGCGATCAAATCGCTTTTGCGCGCTGTGGTGCTGCGAGCCATCGTTCTCAACATCAATTCCGTTTCGCCACTGGTCGCCTGATCTTCAACCAGTCGTCCGCCCTGGAACAAAACGCTGATGGAAATCATCGGCAGCGATTTGTCTTCGCGCACATACGCCCGCGAACCTCGCAGCACGGAATAATCCTTAATCGGCAACGGCACAGAAGCAACAATGACGTTTTGCCCTTCGCTGACCTGATTGCGCTCAGCCCCTTGCGCGAAAGTTTTCAGCGCCAAGGCCGCTTTGACATCGGCGGCATTGACAGGCTGAACCGTTGCCGGAGCAAAGGTCACAATCAATTCGGAAAACTTTTCAGGCGTAAACGTTCTTGGCGTTGCTGAGCGCGGTTCGTATTCAGCAACGGTTGTGGCTGTCAGCGTTAGATACTTTGCCGCTGCCTGCTGAACATCCTGCGCCGTGACAGCTTGCAACCTGGCCAGTCGCGAATCAAACAACCTCCAATCGCTAAACCGGACCTGGTAGTTGGCCAGCAATTCGGCTTCATGTTCAAACTTCATCATTGAATCGTAATGCGCGCTTTCCAGCAGCATTTTTGCCCGCTGCAATTCGCCTTCGCTAATGATTTCGCGGCGGAATCGTTCAATTTCGCGGAAGTACTCGGCCTCCGCACGATCTACGCGCTCAGGTTCAACGCGGATTTGAGCAGCCAGCATTCCAATCCCCGACAAGGACTGAAAGCTCATGGAAGTTTCGCTTGCCACACTCAACTTGTCACGCGAAGCCAGGCCATCGCGCAATCCTTGATTCAATCGCGAACCATCACCCAATCCCAACACGGCAGCCAGCACTTCCAGCACGGCCATTTCCTTCAGGCCTTCTTTGTCGGCTTTGAATGATGGGACTCGATACGCGACCGTCACCATACTTTGGCTGATGTCTGCCCGCGCATTACCGTAACGCAACTTTTCCTGCGCAGCTTCTTCCAAAGTGGAATGTGAATTCTGGATTGCGGGCTGATCAGTGGTGGTTGATGGCACAGGTGGGGCGGGCGGTGCAGTCGTCGAAGAACTGGTCTGAGCAGGCTTCGACGGTTTTTGCGTGTTGTTAGTCGCTAAGGGTTTTGCGGTGGGCTTGCTCATTACCGTCTGCTGTCCGCCGACTCCCGACTCCCGACTCCCGACTCCCGCTTGCGGATTTCCAGTTACCGCTTTGAGTTCGCCAAATCGCAGTTGTACCTGGCCAATCCCATTCAACGTAAAGAAATCACCCAACACTGTGACGGTCGTGTTCGCTGGTTGATAGTGCGCTTGATAAAACGATTGAACCTGTGTGGGCGTGGCCGCAGTCAGAAAACTTTCAGAAACAGTGCTTCCGCGCTTCAGCCGATGCGTTGTGAAAGCGGCAGCAAATAGTTTTTCCATTGCCGCAGTTTCAACCTGATCTTGCGCCGCCTTGCTTTCAAGCAAGACCTGAGCGGCGGCTTTTTTTACGTCGTCTTCTTTGAACGCCGGATGCAGGATTATATCTGCCAGCAATTCAACCATTGCCCCGTAACTTTCCGCAGCGGCAATCATCGTAAACGAAGTCTGGTCGTAACCAACATTTGACGTCAGCAAGCCACCAAGTCTGGCGATTTCTTTTTCCATCGCCGCACCGTTGCGCGCAGCCGTTCCGCGCAAGACTGCTTTTTGCGTCAGCCGAGCGATGCCAGCAACGTCATCGGATTCATTCAAAATTCCTGTTTTGACAGTGACGTTGATTGCAACCAACGGTGACGAATGTTTCTCTTTCGTCACGACAGTCAGCCCGTTTCTTAGTGTAAATCGCGAAGTAACCGGATTGTTTGGGTCCTGCTCCTGCTTGGTCAGTTTTCCGCCATCTGGAATGCCCAGCACTGTCGTTATCGGCACGGCAGGTTTCGGCGTCGGTTTTGGTGTGGGCGTGGGCGTAGTGCGGCCACGTCCGCTCTGCGCTTTTGAGCCGATTGCGCTGAAGAAGGCTACGGCGGAAATGACGACGAAAAAAACGGCTAACTTCAGAGTACAGCGAAACATCTTTCAACCCTCTTGGTTTTGAATCTTGTTGGAATCCGGCTCAAACTTTACCACAACTTACCGGTTTACCACTTTGACGGGTTTTGGAAGCTGAACTTGCAGGCTTTCTCAGGAGGCAGGAGGCAGGTCGTCGCTGTCAGATACTGTTGTGGGCACTTCCATTCGGAAAAACGTCAGCACGGATTCGCCCTGAACTAGCTCCCGATATGGACGCAAATCGTCGTAATTCGGCGCAAGCGGCAATTGGCGACGATGTTCGACAATGACGATTCCGTCTTCAGCAAGCAGATTGTTTTGGGCGATTTGCCACAGCACAGGCGAGTAAATTTCGGAATCGTAGGGCGGGTCAAAATAGAAAATATCGAACTGCTGTTTTTCCTGTGCGAAGTATTTCATCGCCATCACCGCATCGCGCGAAATCAGTTTGTAATCTTCCGTGATGCCGCAATGCCGCAAGTTTTCGCTGATGACGGAAACAGCTTTGCGCGCAGCGTCAATAAAGGTGACATGCGCCGCTCCGCGCGAAAGCGCTTCGATGCCGACAGCACCCGAACCAGCGCAAACATCCACAAAACGCGCGTCTTCGATACGCGGAGCCAGAATGTTGAAGAGCGTCTCGCGCATTCGGTCAGAAGTCGGACGAACCGCCATTCCTTCCAGCGCTTTCAAGCGGCGGCCTTTGTATTGTCCAGCGATAATTCTCATTGCTTTGGAGTTAGGAGATGGGAGATCGGGGCTGGGAAGAGCTTCACCGACGCTACCGTCCTCCGTCTACCGCCTATTCATTTTCGTGGCCTTGGGGATGCGCCTGGTGCCATCGCCAGGCAGATTCAATGATCTGATCAAGTTCGCTGTGGCGAGGGTTCCAGCCCAGATCGCGCATGATTTTGTCTGGACTGGCGATTAAAACTGGCGGATCGCCCGCCCGCCGAGGTGCAGCTTCGGTCGGAATCCTTAAGCCAGTAACTTGCCGGGACATTTCAACGACTTCCGCAACCGAGTAGCCGCTGCCGTACCCAAGGTTGTAAATTTCGCTGCGGCGTTCCATCACATTCAAAGCCAGAATGTGCGCGTCGGCCAGATCAATCACGTGAATGTAATCGCGCACGCAAGTGCCGTCGGGCGTTGGGTAGTCTTCGCCAAAGACCTTTACGTGTTCGGCTTTGCCAGCGGCAACGCGCAGTACATTCGGTATCAGGTGCGTTTCCGGATCGTGATCTTCGCCGCAACGTTCCGTGGCTCCGGCGGCGTTGAAGTACCGCAAACTGACGTAGCGCAAGCCGTAAGCCTCGTCGCTCCAGCGCAGCATTTTTTCGATCATCAACTTGGATTCACCGTAAGGATTAGTCGGCTTTTGCGGAGTGTCTTCAGTGATTGGCATTGTTTCCGGCGAGCCATAGACGGCAGCGGTCGAAGACAACACGATTTTTTTGACGCCGACTTTGAGCATTGCGCCCAGCAGCGACATCGCTCCGCCAGTATTGTTCCCGAAGTATTTCAGTGGGTCCGCCATGGATTCGCCGACCAGCGAATCGGCGGCCATGTGAATGACGGCTTCGATGTTGTGCTTTTCCAGCGCGCCAGTCAGAACATCGCCGTCTTGCAGATTGGCTTGAATGAAAGCGGCTTCAGGGGCAACGGCAGCGCGGTGACCTTTGCTTAAATTGTCAAAAACGACCGGCACGTGGCCATGTTTCAATAGCCGCTCGACAACGGCGCTGCCAATGTAACCAGCTCCACCAGTAACCAAAACCTTCATCTGATTGACTTCTCCTTGAACGCTAAAATGCGGATGAGCGCTGCGAAACGCGTCATCCGCATTGATCTTGAACTTCGAAAAGCGGGAATGCCTAACTTATTCGCATTGGCCGGTTTGCGGATTAACTCTTCGAGGTGGTGGGCACACACCCCCGCGCAACCTTCCCCACTCGCAACTTCCGTTAATCATCGGACCGCCATCAGGGCATTTAGGAACGGTCGGCCCACCGGAAGTAAAAGCTGCGCTAATTCCTTTTGGGGGGATAACTCCCCCTGTCACCACACCAACTTGCGGAAAAAACAAAGCATCTTCGTAATCTTCAATGCCGTAATACGTGCGGAACATCTTGCCCGTGCTGTTGCTGGTCACGCCGACAATCGGTTTCCCTTTGATTTTGTCATCGCCCTCTGAATCGTTACCAAGCTGCATGCTTAGGCCGCCGCCTTGAAGATTGCCTGACCCCCTTAACGCTTCCGCTTCCAGCAGCTGAAACGGAGTATTCATGGGCTTCAAGCCGCCAGCGGCTTCTTTGCTGAGATATTCCAGAATCGCATCACGCAACACCTTTGGCTCGCTGTCTCCCTGGTAAACCAGATGCCAATTCGTTTCCCCGGATTGACAGGGCTTCAAGGGGTCACACAGCGCAGACGCACGAAGAAACCGTGTGGCTTTGGCTGCGGGACCAACCTTTACACCGTCCACCAAATCTTTTTTCAAATTGGTGGGATAGCGTTGCCCTCCACCAACAGTCAACACATATTGAGCAATCGCTCGCTGCATTTGATCTCCGCGCCAGAGCATTTCTTCTTCTTTTTCACGCTGCGTTTCACGCTTCACCATTGGAGCGGCAGCGGTCGTCAGAATCAGAGCGAACATCAAAATGCCTACGAGCGCGATTAAAGCGTACCCTTGCTCAGTGTGTTGTGTAGTGGGCTTTAACTTTTTCCTGGTCGAATTCATCCCTAAACCCTCTCAATAATTGGAGTTTCAGTTGCCTTCGGCGGTGTAATTGATAACGTGAATGATCTGGATATTGGTGTCTTCGATTTCAATTCGCTGCGGGTTAATACTTACAATTCGCCAGTGAGTGCCGACCTTGCCGCCTTTGCTGACGGTGTGGACTTCGGTTTCATCAGCCTGCGATTTAAGCACGGCAGTCATTCCGCTTTTGGCAGTGAGCAATCCGACGTATTTGTAAGGTGGAGGAGGAGGCTCGGCTACATTAAACGGAAGCTGGTTAGAATACAAGCTTGCATCGCCTTTGCTGCGAACTTGCACCCCAGGATTTCCCCCTCGTTGAATCGCCTCGGCTGAAATCTGAACTTCAATCTTGTTCGCATTGACGAATTTGGTTGGAAAAGGGCGGCCATCAAAAAATGCTTGCGCGTCATTCGGCATTTTATCGCCCAAAACCGTCATCACAAATGCGCCTGTTCGCCCAATCTTTCCGGACGGATTCAGCCCGGTAAGCGTAATCGGCGGTGGCGGCGTCGGGGACGGTGGTGGTGGCGGCGGAATCGGCCTAGGCGTTGGCGGCGGCGGATATACAAAGATGTTGCGCCCAATTCCGTCGGAGGTTCTGTTCCCCAACCAGGCAAATTCCAATGGCTGGGTAATGATCGGAGCAGGTTTTTCTCCGGGATTCAGCGCGCGCGGTGTTGGGCTTGGTGCAGGTGTTTTTGTGACACTTGCAGTTCCTGCCCCCGTCGGGCGTGGTGCCGGATCATCACCGGTAAAAAATTGCAGGTAGACAGTTCCTACCAGCACCAATCCGAGCGCGCCGAGCAGAAGCCTCTTTCTGGTTTCGCCGGAATCTTTGCCCGATTCTTTATTTGTCGCTTTCTCTTGGCTCATCTTGCTACTTCTCGAATCTCAACAGGTAAGATTGCGAAAACTCCTCTCCTACTTTTCACTGAGTCTTTTGGGCTGAAGCTTTCTGGGTCCCTTGCTCAGGTTCGGCTGTCGCTTCAGATTTTTTGGTTGACGATTGGGCAACCGGTTTATTCGTTTCTTTAGTTTCTTTCTTGTAAGGCGATTGGAAATACGTGTCCATTTCGATTTTCAGCGAAACCGGCACGGCTTCTGGCGAACTTAACTGCAATTTCTGCGAGCCGGATTTTTGCGCTTCGCGGCGGACCTTGTCAGATTCGCCCTGAAACGTCAGAGCGTTAATGACCAAAAATTGTCTGCTGCGTTCCAGGTCATAAAGGAACTTTCTCAGGTTGGGATATTCGCCAATGATGTTGGTATCAATGCCCAGAACTGGATAAATTTTCTGAGTATCGTTTTCCCTGCCCGTTTTTTGAGGAATCGGCTGGCCGTTTTCATCCACCAACGGTTCAGCTTCCGCCACTCGATACGTGGAATCGCCTGTCAGCACGCCATATTTTTTGCCGAGCGCGTCAACTTCGTTAATGATTTCCGTCATGCCCCGCTCATCCTGCTTCAAATAGCGGTCGAAGTCTTTCAGGCTGGCCATAATCAGTTCGGCATTTGAGGCTTGCTTCTGGCGTTTGGCTTCATCCGAATTGGCTTTGTCAATTTGCGAACGAATCTCTTTTTCACGCTCTTGCAATGCGCTCAATTCCGATTGGAGAGGCTGAATTTTCGAGAAATAGTAAAACGCCACCACTCCCACAAAAACCAACGCAGCTACTAAAGCGATCACCTCGATCAAACTCAACCGGCTTTGCTCAGCAAGGTCGCGCGCTTTGGCGGAAAATTCTTTTACATTCAAGCTCTGGCGCAAATTCATTACTTCCCACCTCCTACTTTTGCGCTGGCAATCTGATTTCCGACAGTCGCATTTGCAGCCGTAGCTGGCGGAAAGTACTCAACCTTCAACTCAAACTCGATTTCGTCCGTGCCATCAACCGTCTTTTTGCTCATCGGAATGACTTTGAAGCGATTGGTTTCGTGAAGGCGGTTAATCATGTTGGTCACGTCCTGCCCTGTTTTGCCAATTACCGTCAGAGTCAAAGTCGCGGCGTTCAACGTTCCGTCGAACGCTTCTTCGCGTTCATTCGGCAAAATTTGGTTCACAGCGACGCGCAGCACGCGAACTCCAGCAGGCAAGCTTCGCTCGGTATCGCTAAGCAATTGTGCCCAGGAAAATGAGCGGCGAGCGATGAGTTCGTTGGCTGCAACCAATTGCTTGTTTTGCTCTGTCGAAATCGTGACATTGGTTGTCGGCGGCTTGACAACTTTGACCTGACTTTCCAGCCCCTTCACAATCATTTTTTGATTAGAGACAGAATTGCTCAAGGCTTGGGTCGTTTCGACTGTTTTCATTAAAAAATAAGCCGGGATTACGAAGAGCAGCAAAATCACCAGCCAGAACAACCGGCGGTTTCGAAAGGGATTGCTTGCCAGATTAACAGCAGATTTCATAACGTGACTCTTAAAAAAGAAGAAGCTTTTTCAAATTTGAATGAAAGTTCGCACAAATACTGAGGATTACTCCAGGGGCAAGTTGGCGGCAGACTAAAACATCGAAAGGTGACTGTAAAGCCGACTGATCTTTCTGTGAGGGCGTGTGCCCGCGCCAAAAGCCCGGAAAAAAATCGAGGTGACCTTTCAGCGTCTCCGCGTGACTGATCACCTCACACAAACTACACACACGTGCCCTATCACGCTACCTAATAGAAATTGTTCCCGGAATTTTCCTGTCTTCATAAAATTTTTGGCAATGAGTTTAGTTGGGGGCCTAATTTAATATCTTTACCCGCGAACAGCTTGGCAACTCAAGTCTTGCTTGTCATTTGTGTAACGCGTTCGGCATACTCATTCTGTTTTGTCGCAACCTCCGAACGAAGGAACAAAAATGAATCAGTCCCCAGCAGAAATCACGCGCGGAATTTCGGGCGCGCGATGGCAATTGGCTAATTGCGATCAGGCATTACTGCGAGCTTTACAGGCAGAAACAGGCGAAGAAGAAATTCTGCTTCAATGCCTGTTGAATCGCGGTTTGTCGCACGCGACAGAGGTTAAAAAGTTCCTGGCACCGGAGTTTTCAACCGACTTACATCCGCCCTCGATGCTGCGAGATATGGGTGTAGCCGTTGCAAGACTGCGCCACGCAATTCGCGACCGGCAACGGATTTTGATTGTCACAGATTTCGATGTGGACGGAACCACTTCCAGCGTCATTATTTCCCAGACACTGAAACTTTTGGGCGGCGGGGATTTAATCGAATGCTACATCCCAAACCGATTCACGGAAGGTTACGGTCTATCCAAACAAATCGTCGAAAAGGCTGCACAGGAAGGATTTAGCCTGATTGTTACAGCGGACATCGGAATTAAATCCCATGCCGAAGCCCGGCTTGCCCGCGAATCAGGGATTGACCTAATTATTTGCGATCACCATTTGCCTGACGGCGAGGACGTTCCAGCCGATGCATTTGCGGTACTTTGCCCCAAAGGTTCGTCTGGCACTGGCTACCCGAACAAACATCTGGCCGCTTGCGGAGTCTCCTTAAAACTGGCTCAGGCGCTGCTGGAAGATCACCCCAAACGCGATGCCATTGTCGCCAGTTTGGCCAAAATGACCGCGATTGGAACGATTGCCGATATGGTAGATCTGGCAATCAGCGAAAATCGCGCAATCGTCGCTCAAGGACTCAAAGGCCTGAGTCAGCCGAGCGCCAATCCCGGCTTGCGGGCTTTGCTGAAATTGTCGAATGTGGGAAGTCCGATCACCCCCTTTGATATCGGCTTCAAAGTTGGCCCGCGTATTAATGCAGCCGGTCGAGTCGCACACGCGAACACAGTGCTGAAACTCTTTAATGCTGCCAGCGAAGACGAAGCCAACCAACTGGCGCTGCAACTGGACGAGATGAATTCCAAACGACAGCACATTCAGTTCGTCCTGGTCGAAAAACTGAAACAGTCGCTGGAACATAAAAAGGAAAATCTTGATCGCGTGCTGGTCTTTTCGGGGACTGAGGAAGAAGGATTTCACCGGGGAGTGCTGGGCATTGCCTGCTCAAAAATCGTCGAAATGACAGGACGCCCAACCTTGATTTGCTCCATCGAAAATGGCTTGGCCCACGGCAGTGCGCGTTCAATCAACGGGTTTCATATGGTCGAGGCTTTGGACTCTGCGTCGCAGATCCTGGTGAAATACGGCGGCCACCCGATGGCGGCCGGTTTCACTGTAGAAACCGGAAAGATCGAAGAAATGCGCTGGCGGCTAAACCATCACGCTGCCGAAGTTTTAAGCGATGAAGCTTTGGGCCGAACTCTGGTTGCAGATGCCGAGCTTGATTTGCGAGACGCAACTGTTGCGACGACCAAATCGTTGCTCAGATTGGAACCGCATGGCATGGGCAATCCGCAACCGCTATTTTTGCTGCGGCGATTGCCTTTGCGTTCAGCGCAAGTTCTGAAAGAAAAACATCTGAAGCTGCAAATTGGACGAGAAAAGGTTCAGATTGAAGCTTTGTGGTGGAATGCGGCTGAACATCAGTCAAAACTGGTTGTTGGCAAGGAAATCAGTTTGTTGTGCCGTTTGGAAATTAACAGTTGGAATAACCGCGAATCGTGTCAGCTAAAAGTGGTTGACGCAGCAATTGACTAAAACATCCTCAAATTCATCCGGGAGACTCAATGATCCGTCATATCGTTATTTTCAAATTCAAACCTGAAGTTTCGCAATCTGACCGGGAAGGCTTTTTGGAAATGCTCCGCGCGCTGCCGTCGAAGATTTCTGAAATCGTAGACTTTGAAGCGGGGTTCGATGTTGTTCGTTCGCCGCGCGCTTTCGACCTGGCGCTGGTTTCAAGTTATGCCGACTTGGACGCGCTTGATCGTTATGCCAAACATGAACATCACTTACCCGTCATCGCGCGATCAAAAGAGATTTGCGAACAGGTCGCTTCCGTAGACTTCGAGTTCTGATTTTCAATTACCGGTAGCCTTCAGAAACTCAACGCCCACCGGTTCGCCGTCCAGCTTAACCTTCAACCCCGAAGCTGGGCGATAGGTT
>CAZXHW010000023.1:0-21321 GCA_964639915.1 uncultured Heliomicrobium sp. | reverse complement strand
ACTTCCATAAATTTATAAATGAACTGCTGAAACATGCTGCAGTGAAAAAATACTTCTAAATCTAAGCAAAATCTTCGGTCTGTTCTTACTGAGTAGAAGACGAATGCCTGTATCAAGTCTTCTGCCCTCTCCACCTGTCATTTCACAAAAGGAGTCACTATGAATCGCAGTGTATTTCGGATTTTTGTCCTGCTTACCCTGATGATGACGGTCGGCCTGTTGGCGTTTAGCCAGGGCATTACGACGACCTCACTTTCAGGCGCAGTAGTTGATCAGACTGGTTCGGTTGTTCTAGGCGCAGACATCGTCATCAAAGATGACTCTACCGGTTCTGAATTCAAGACGGCATCAGCCAGCAATGGAACCTTCAGCGTTCCGGCGCTGACTGCTGGCACGTATACAGTGACAATTTCGGCCAGGGGCTTCAAACAAGCCGTGATCCGAGGCGTCAAGATTGATACGGGGATTCCGGCCAGCATCAATGTTACCCTGGAAGTGGGAGCCACGACGGATTCCGTCATTATTCAGGGAGGCGCTGAAGTGTTGCAGACTCAGTCCGCCAGCGTCAGCACCACCATCACAGGCCGTCAAATCACAGATTTGCCATTTACATCCCGGAACGTGACCGACCTGTTGTTGTTTTTGCCGGGAACGACGACGCCCGGAAGACCTCGATCTTCGACCTTTAACGGATTGCCACAAGGCGCAATCAATATGACTTTGGATGGCGTCAGCATTCAGGACAACGGCGCCAGAAATACGGATGGCTTTTATACCAACATTTATCCTCGCGTAGATGCCGTTGAAGAAGTGACGCTTTCAACCGCCACGCCCGGCGCGGAAAGCGCGGGCGAAGGTGCCGTGCAAATCAAGATGGTGACTCGCCAGGGCAGCAACCAGTTTCGCGGCAGCCTTTACGAATATCATCGCAACAAGGCGCTGGACGCCAATTACTGGTTCAATAATCGCAACTTCCGCCCCGGACCGAACGACAATCCGGCGACTTTCAAAGCGGAGCGCGACCTGATGATTCTGAATCAGTTCGGCGGGCGTTTCGGCGGGCCAATCTGGATTCCGAAACTGTTCGACGGCCACGATAAAGCGTTCTTTTTCGTCAATTACGAACAGTTCCGCCTGGCAACTTCACAGGCTCAAACGCGAACGATTTTAAGCCCACTGGCTCAGCAGGGAATCTTCCAATACAACACTTCTTCTGGAATCAGGCAGGTTAACCTGTTGACGCTGGCGGCAGGCAGAAATTTGACTTCGACGCTTGATCCGACTGTTGGGAAATTGCTGGCTGACATTCGCAGCGCGGCAACTTCCAAAGGCGGCATTCAGCAATTGGCTGATCCAAACTTGCAAACGTATTCGTTCAGCCCCAGTGAAGGCGGCGAAATCCGCATCTTCCCGACTGTTCGTCTGGATTTCAATCTTTCCAGCAAGCACAAACTGGAAGAAATCTGGAATATCCAGAGCCACCATACGCTGGTTGATTTCCTCAACAATGGATCACCTGCGTTTCCCGGATTCCCGAATATTGGCAGCCAGAAATCCAGCCGCTTTACGAACGCGCTTGCGTTGCGTTCGACGTTGACACCAACCATGGTCAACGAAGCGCGCTTTGGGCTGACTGGCGGCACCGTCGTTTTCAATGGAGAGAACTCTCTGGCTTCTTTCACTGGTTCAGTCGCCAATCAGGGAGGGAACAGTCTGGGCATCAGCGCGGCAGGAATTTCCAACGCGACTGTCAATACAGGGTCCACGCGCCGCAATTCGCCGACCTGGAATTTCAATGACACGCTGAGCTGGATCCATGGAGCGCACTCGCTCAATTTCGGCGGCAGCTTCTTCCAAGGGAATTACTTCACCACCGGAACGACTTTTGTGCCGACGATCACCTTCGGTGTAGACACCACGGATCCGGCTAGCGCGCTGTTTGTCGCTGCGAATTTCCAGGGTGCCGCCGCCGCTGACATCACACGCGCCCAGAATATTTACGCGACACTGGTTGGCAGCATCACGCAGATTGCTGGCAACGCAGGGCTTAGCGAAACAACCAACAAATACACTTACCTGAACCAGAACACTGTGCGTGCGCGCAATCGTGAAATGGGCTTTTTTGTGCAGGATGCGTGGCGCGTGCGGCCAAACCTGACAGCAAACGTGGGGTTGCGCTGGGAAGCGCAATTTCCTGTGACTTCGCTGAACAACAACCTGACGCTTCCCACGCTGGATGGTCTGTATGGAGTTTCCGGTCCCGGCAACATCTTTAAGCCGGGCACGCTTACCGGTACAGCCACGCAGTTTTTCCAATTCAAGGAAGGCGATTTTGCCTACAACACAGACAAGAACAATTTTGCGCCAAGTCTAGGCATTGCCTGGACCCCGGATTGGAAAGACGGAATGCTCGGCCGCATTTTCGGCACCGGTGGCCAAACAGTGCTGCGTGGTGGATTTTCAACAGCATTCAACCGCGATGGCATTAACACGTTGATTGGCACAATCAGCGGCAACACAGGTGGCAGCATTACGGTCAATCGCAATATCGCCACAGGCAATTTGGGTGCGCTGCCATTGTTGTTGAGAGACGGAAGCCGTCTGGGGCCACCGACTTTCCCTGATACGCCAACCTATCCGTTGACCGGCGCAATCACCAATGCGGCCAACACATACGATCCCAACCTGAAAACACCATACATTATGTCTTGGACGTTTGGTGTGCAGCGCGAAATCACCAAGGACATGGCCGTCGAAGTTCGTTACGTGGGCAACCGCTCTTTGCTTTCCCGGCAAAGTTTCAACATCAACGAAACCAATATCGTCGAAAACAAATTCCTGGACGAATTCCAGTTGGCGCAGGCAAACCTGCAGGCCAACATTGCAGCGGGGCGCGGCAACACGTTCCGCTATTTTGGGCCAGGAACAAATACCGCGCCGCTGCCAATCGCGTTGTCTTATTTCAGCGGCAGAGTTGATCCCAGTGCCGCTGCCAGCTATACCTCCACCAATTTTGCTGCTGCTGCTTTCGTCAACACGTTGGCGGCAAACAATGCTGCTCCGTTCACGTTTGCTTCAAATTTGTACACAAACGCGACTTTCCGCACCAACGCGGCCAACGCAGGCTTGCCGGTGAACTTCTTCCTGGCTAACCCCGGATTGCAAGGTGGGGCTTCTTTCCTGGGCAATGGCGGACGTTCGGCGTATGACTCAGCAGTGGTCGAGTTGCGCCGCCGTTTGTCGAAAGGCTTGTTGGTGCAAACCAGCTACACTTTCGCCAAAGGCTCCACGCTTACCACGCCGTCTTTGCGCACAGGGTATTACAAGAGTCCCAACCCCTTTGTGATCACGCACGCTTACAAGGGCGACTGGGTTTACGATCTGCCAATTGGCAAAGGCCAGGCGTTTTTCAGCGGTGTCAAAGGGCCAGTGGGGAAAGCGCTGGAAGGCTGGGCGTTCCAGGGCACTGTGCGCATTCAAAGCGGTTCGCCGTTCAATATCAACGGGGTCCGTCTTGTCGGTATGACGCGCAAGGACCTGCAGGATTCGTTAAAGGTTCGTTTTGATGATGCCAATGCTGTTGCCTATTACCTGCCGCAGGACATCATTGACAACACAGTCAGAGCATTCAATGTCAGCGCGACAACTGCCAATGGCTATAGCAGCCGCGGCGTACCGACGGGCCGTTACTTGGCGCCAGCCAATAGCGCCAGTTGTATAGAAGTGTATTCAGGCCAGTGCGGATTCCCGACCATCGTGCTTTATGGTCCGAGATTCGCGCGCTTTGACCTAAACCTGACCAAGAAGACGAAAATTACCGAGCGGGTCAATGTGGAATTCCGCGCGGATTTTCTGAACGCGTTCAACAACATCAACTTTCTGGTGCAAAGTCCGAACAATGCCAGTTCGACGATTGGCGGACTGGGCAATGACACCTTCGGGCAAATCACGCAAGCGTACCGGGACGTTTCTACAACCAACGATCCGGGCGGACGCATGATTCAATTCGCCTTGCGCCTGAATTTCTAAAGCCGGCTTTTACGCAAAAACGGGAGAGGGCATCGTCTGTTGCCCTCTCCCGTTTTTCTTTTCCTGCTTCAGTTTCCACAAGCCGGAACTAGCTCAACTGGCCTGTATCGCGTGTGTATTCGTACTGATAGCGGTGATAGTAATAGTTGTAACCATCGCGTTGCAGATTGACGTTGTTCAGCACCACGCCAAAGATTTTCGCGCCGACATTGGCCAACTCCTGTCGCGAATGCACCACCATTTCACGCGAACTTTTGCCTCCGTGAACAATCAGCATTACGCCATCCACCTGACGCGAAATAATCACCGGGTCCGTGACACTGTTGATCGGCGGCGAATCAATCAGGATGTGGTCGAAATGCTGCGACAGTTTTTGCAGCATCATCCGGAATTTCTCCGAACTCAACAAATCAGCCGAATTGGGCGGGACAATGCCGGAAGGCATAACGTACAGGTTCGGAAACTTTGTCGTCTGAACGACGGTTTTCAGTGACATGTCGCTCGACAGGTAATTCGATAACCCTTTTCGGTGATCAATTCCGAAAATTTTGTGAACTCGCGGGCGGCGCATATCAGCGTCAATCAGCAACACCGTTGCGCCAAGCTGCGACAGGCAAATGCTGGTGTTGATGGTAGTGGTCGTTTTGCCTTCGCCCGGCTGGCTGCTGGTGACAAGAATCGTTTTTGGAGGCTGACCGGCTGCTGATAGCAGAATCGAGGTTCGCAGCATGCGATAGGCTTCAGCCACAGAACCCGCGGTTTTGTACGCGTCCTTGGGAGATAAGATTCCGGCTGCTCCTGACGCGTTTTTTTCCTGTTTGACTCCACCTAAATACAGACGGCGGCCATTGGCTCCGATAGCAGGAATGACTCCCAGCGCTGGCAAACGAACATAACGGCTGACATCGTCAACGGTTTTGATGGTGTTATCCAAATGATCCAGCAAAAATACCAACCCGATGCTGGCGCCAAGGCTCAACAAAAACGCCAGCAACACGCTGCGCGTTCTGGATGGGCCAATCGGACCGCCGGGAACTCTGGCGGGTTCGGCAATAGAAACCTCTTTTACCTTTCGTGCTTTTTCAAGATCCACTTGACTGGTTTTTTGCAGGAAATCTGTGTAAAGCGTTTTCGCTGTTTCAGCTTTCTGCTTCAAAATGTTGAACTGAATTGCCGTCTGATTTTGTTGTACTGCTTCACCTTTTGCGCGCACCAGCGCTGACTTCATTGATGCCTCATCACGAACGGCGCGCTCGTAATCGGTTTTCAGTTTTTCAACCAGTTGGCCGCGAGTGCTGATAATTTCCTTCCGCATCACTTCCATCTGGTCACGCACTTCTGCAACTTTCGGATTATCAGGGCCATATTTGACATTGAGTTGAGCAGAGGCAATGTTCAATTCGCTCAACCTTTTTTGCAGATCATTTGTCTGCTGATTGCCCAAGGCTTCTGGTAATTGAGCGACACGGCCTTGGCGTGCATCTTCGTAAAGCGATTGTTTGATGATGCGATCAGTCTCAGCACGCATCGCCTGTTCATGCAATCCAATCAACTTGGTCGAGGTCAGGTCCTCTTTGCCCTCAAGAGAAAAGATGCCGTTTTGACGGGTGTAATCGGCCAACGCCTGATCGGCTTTCTGCATTTGAGCCTCAAGCTCTCTCGTGGCTCCATTCAACGAGCTAGATGATTCTTCAGTTGACGCATTTTTCTTTTTATAACTTTTCTCGCGGTAGACTTGCGCAATTCCGTTGGCGACCAGTGCTGCGATTTCCGGATTTGTGTGCTTGTAGGTAATCCGGATCAGGCGAGTCATCTTTACTTTTTCAACATCTAACCCCCCGCTCAGAATGCCGACATAAGGAGCCAGGTGGTCGCTTTCTTCAGATGGCCTTGATTGCAAGGTGACAGTAGGAGTGTTCGGTATAGGATTTGAAGCCTCTTCGACTATTTGCTGATCTGCCTTCTTTGCCCCATTGTTTTTCAGGGTATCCAGGAAAGATCGCTCCTGCGTGACATCCAAAAATTTCGAATTCTGGTCCAGTCCCAAATTAGCAACAACGTCTTCCAGCAAAGGATAACTGTTAATCAAAAACATGGCGGTTTCCAGTTCCTGATTATCATCGTGATAGAAAAAGTCACCATCTTTGATCAGCATCTGGTTCTGATTGCTGCCGACCTCAATTGTGGCAGAAGCCATGTAGATGGATTTTTGGCGGGAAGCGTTAACCGCTGCCATTACCGTGGCAATCGTCACAATTGTCAGAATCAGCCATTTGCGCCGTTGGATACGGCGCATAAATTCACGAACATCAAAGCCGGGCTCTTCCCCGCTTTTCATTTCGTGGGGGAAGTAAGGGCTGGGCGCTATACTTCCTTCCGTAAAGTTAATTGGCATGACAGTCGTTTCTGGCTGGCTGGCCAGCTTGTTTGGATCAAATGATTGATTGCCGTTATTTGCTTGTGGCGTTTGCATAAGCCTTACCTCTGACACGTGTATTGGTAATGAGTTTCGCCAATTCGCCAAGCTGTGAAGCAATGGCGGCGAAAGCGAGGAATAACAAGGAATGCGATAAAAGTTGTAAGTTGAAATCGAACAGGCTGTGAACCATCAAGCCAAACAGAGCGGCCCCACAACCAAAAACCGCATGGCTCATCAATGGTTCATGGGCTTGCATGCCTTTTAGCACTCCTCTGCCCGTGGCCAGCAGAAACCAGATCGCCAGCAGCCCACCGATTAGCCCCGCATCTGTCAGCACCTGCAAATAGTCATTGTGGGCCTGGGATGCCACCATTCCTGCATTTCTGCTTTGGTTGTAAATGGGCAATGCCTTTTCAAAACTGCCCAGCCCAATCCCGGTTAATGGATTTGCGCGGAAAATTTCCCAACTATCTCTCCACAACTCGTTGCGGCCACCATATCCGGGAATAATGGATAAGGATTGCGGTGTCGCGGGCGATTGCTGGTCTTCAAACCCCGCAGCCACTCGGTCTACAACCCGTTCCGCACCAAGCCAGGTCAATCCTCCGAAGACAATTAACAGAATGACTGCTGTTGCTGCCCCGCGTTGAAGAAAAGTCTTCATTCTAGAAGGCACGGCTCCAATTTCAGGTTTGTCAAATTGGCGAGGCCTGAAAATCATCAGAAAAGCCAGTTGGGCCAGGATGCTGATCATTCCTCCGCGCGAAAGTGAAAACACTGCGACGATTGCTATCCAGGCAGTGAGGAAAAGATAAAAGGATTTTTCTGCCATGCTGCGCGGCCGGGTCAGCATTAGCGCCACTGGCCACGGCAGTAGCAATTCCATGTATCCAGCGAAATGGTTTCGATTCACGAACGGCCCAAAAGAAGGATTGTTTTCCACGGCCCGAAACCAGTAAAACTTTTCGTTCCAGGTGAAGTATTGAATCAGCGAAAATGTCGCCAGCACCAGCCCAAAGATTGTCAAAAACTGCATCATCGTTTGCAGCCGCTGACGATGCGTCAAAAAATTCGACGCCAGCAGGGAAGTCAGCAGCAAACAAGCCAACAACAGAGTTGTCCCTTTTGTTGCCTCTGTATCCAGTGAAAGACTGGCAATGCTTCCGCTTCCCTTTTTGAATGACAGGCTTTGCGCCAATCCCAACAACACCAGTCCGGCCAGGGGCCACAAATTTGCGGGAATGAAAAGCGATAACCGTTTCTCTTTAATCGCTTTGATCGCCCACAACATGCAAAGCGCGACGACAGACAATACAAAGATCAATTCCGACCAGGGCTCAACCACGCCATGCGCGATTGCCGTGAAAACGGCGAGCGTCAGGAAACATGTCGAGATAATTTGATCGAACGAAATTTTCATTGCGCTTTCAAACTGAAATCGTCAAACCAGATGACGCCACGGGTTGGGTCTGCGTAACGATAACGAGGAATCTGTCTGATGGTGACAATTACTGCTGCCAGATCGGAAGGCACGGCAAAATCCGCAGTCAGCATTTGCCAATCGTTAATGGACGGTGAAACGGGAGCCGATGTCGCGATAATTTCGCGGTTATCTGCCCGCAGAATCGCAACTTGTGGTGCGTCCTCTGTAACAACCAGTTTTTCTGGCCTGGCAAAACATTCCAGCCGGTAGGATTGTCCTGGCTGCAAAACTGCCAAATGTTGCACTTCGCGATCCAGCCTTGTTGTATCAACTCCCAGATACGCCAATCGAAGAGCTTTCTGGGCAGATCGCCCGCCGGGTTGAATCGCCAACCTTGCGTATCCGCTGTTGGTCAATTGCCAATCAAATTGGGTCAAGCCTTTGCGGGAATTGTGTTCAAAACCGCCATTCCACAGGGGCGAATCGTCCGAAAGGTTTGTCATCAGGTCGCGCCACAAGCCGTCGGCCATCTGCCATTTTCCAGCTTTCAAAAACGCATCCAGGATTCGCCCAGCTTCCGGTGACTGCAAACGAATGTTTCGGTCGCTCTGAGAAAAGTTTTGGGCGGCAGCTTCAAACTGTTTTTGTTCAGCCAGAAATTCCGCATAACTTAGTTTGGCCAAAGGGGTATTGCTGACCACACGTTCCAAAAATGCCAAATCGCCATTCGTCGCTTTCCATAACAGATTGAGGATGTTTGGTAATTGTCTGGGCTCCGTTTCCGCAACAAAGCGAAATTCATTCAAAGACTCATCAAGGTTGCCAAGTCGCAAGAACAAATTGGCCATTTGCCATCGCACATTGACATTGTTTGAAGCCAACCGAACTGCTTCGCGTGACGCCGATTCCGCGCCGATTAGATCCCCTTTCATTTCAGAAGCCGCCGAAAGCAGCAGGTGATATTCATAATTCGACGGAGACAGCTCGACGGCTTTGTGGGCATGTTGAAATGCTGCTTCGGAAAGAGCTTCGTGGCTTTGTTGATTGTCCGTCTGACTTTCAATCATTCGCGCCGCCAGCCGTGCCTGAAGTTTGGCGGAATTGGGGAAATAATCTGCCGCGAATTTCAGTGTGGGAAGATCAACATAAACGCCCGCACCGCCTATCACAGAAGTGATAAATCGCTGAAGTTCAAAACCAACCAGGCCAACGCACAAAATTAATGTCACGCCAAAAAGCGCAACACGAAGGCCCACAGATGAAAGATGGAGCGAAATCTTCATGGCAAGAACGAGTAGCGAGGGGGGCGGCAGGAGAGAAGTTGAAGTCGGATGGAAAACAGCCAGGGGGCGGAAGAGGGCTTCAACTGGAAAGGGCGCAAGTTACCGCTTGCGCCCTTTCCGGAAATCAAAAATTACTGTTGCGGCGGCGCAGTGGGCGTCGTTGGACTGACTTGCCGGCAGAAAAAACCTCTGTTGTCTATACACGTCAATCCGTTGCCACGAACAGCAGGTCCGCCCGGATTATTTGCAAAAAAGACCGCCATTGAAGCACCTAAGACTGCCGTAAACAGCAGCGGCAAGGTCATGCTTCCATTGCCTGATGCACCTGCAGATGGTGAGCTTGATGATGGGCTTGAACTCGGTGTGTTCGCCTGCTGCTGGTTAGATGCCCTGGTCGAGTTATTATTAGGATCATAAAGACCGCAAGCGCAGCTCATGCCGGAAGTGCACGTGCTGGCATTGCGGCGGTAAAGCAGGTTTTGTCCGTTGGGCGAATCAATATCCAGCGAAGCGCCGGTTGGAATATTTTCGGTTTTGCCGTCCATCATCAACATTTTGGCTTCGCCAAGGCTTGGAATTAACCGCCCCTGTTGACCGCGTTGACCCAGGAAATATGAATTCGGTTCATTGCCGTCAGAACTAACCATACCTTGATTTGTTTTGACAGAAGTGTTCGTCCCGCCCGAAGCGATGATCCCCATGCATCCGTATGCCATTTCGCCGCCAATCAGATCGTCAGTCATGGATATGACAAATTCCGTATCCTTCCCCAGTTCAATACGGCCTCGCTTACCAAGGTTGATGACTGCCGATCCCAAACCCGAAACTCTAACCCTATCACCATTGAAAAGTGTTTGTCCGGCCGTAGCCTCTTTGCCGTTAACAGTCACTTGCCGGGCAAAGGAAAGCTGCCCGGTTGCAGGTGCCGTTTTGGCGATTGCCGCAATCGGTTGCACGAAAAGATTCCCGACCAGAACAACAATGCAAATCAAACTCAATATGGGGCGTTTTGAAGATAGTGTTTTCATAAGTACACCTTCCTGTGGTGAGAGAGCACAAGGAAGCCGAGACGATGAGCTCAGCTAATAGGTTATCGGTTGATTCAAACGGGTCGGATTAAAGACAAAACAAACGGGGAATTACAGAAGCGTTACCGCCTGCACTCAATGGGAATTTGAGAGGCGCAAAGCTTGATGACAACATCGCAATTTCAAATTAAAACAAGGGCACTGGGCAGTGTATAGCACGCTGGTTTTACGACAGTCAACCTTTAATTCTTTGCAAAACTGGTAGATGCGACCACAGCCATTTCGGTGTTAATATCCATTTCAGCTTTAGAGCGAATTACACCAAAATCCCCGCCCCAATTAATTGCCCGCTGTTTTTGAAAAGTAAATTTTCCCCTTCCCCAATAATTTTCATGGGAGTAACGATGAGTTTTAAGAAAGCTGAAGAGGTTATATCGGCTGCTGCTGTTCTAATTTTGTTCCTCATGATTTCCGCTCTTGCTCCGCTGAGCGTGAACTTTCTTTCGAGTCGTGTTCAGGCGCAGGATTTTGATGGTGCTGCTGTCTGTGGTAATGGAGCCCGGTTTGGCGTCGCGCGCAATTTTCCGCTTGGGCGTGACCCTGAGGATTTATTGACGGGAGATTTCAACAGTGACGGGCTGATTGACCTGGCGATTACCAACGCAGGCAGCACCTTTTCCGGAGGCCTGATTTCAATTTATGCAGGGAACGGGCACGGGGATTTTGCCAATGTCCACAATATACAGCTTGCGGGACGACCTTCCCGTCTGGCGTCCGGAGATTTCAACAATGATGGCAAACTTGATTTGGCAACAACGTTTCCTGGTGATGGCAGCGGAGTTGCCGTTGCGTTAGGAAGAAGCGACGGAACGTTTTCAACCACAGTTATTCCTGTCACTTCCATACGATATAAAGCTGGAATTGCGGTTGCTGATTTCAATGCGGATGGCAAAGCGGACATCGCTTTCAGCGGTGAAGGCAAGCTGATTGTCTTGAACGGAAATGGCGCAGGTGGTTTTGTGCGCTCTGACAGTTACAGCGCAGGCACGATGCCTGGATCTATTGTCACAGCCGATTTTAGCGGAGACGGCAAACCGGACTTGATCGTCTTTGGCGAAGAGTTTGACCAGAAACCAACACTCTTGGTCAATGATGGCAGCGGACGTTTTCAGGCAGGAGTTGCGTTGGGATTCGATGGCGGTGGCGGCGATACGACCAATGCCGTGGGCGATTTGAATGGAGATGGCAGACCTGACCTGGCTTTCGTCCGGCTGACTTCACAAGAAGAACGCGGAATTTCTGTGGTCTTCAACACCGGAAGCGGGTTTGGTCAGCCAATGCAGATTCCGCTGGGCGCATATGACTATCCTGCTGCATTGCGAATCGCCGATGTGAATGGCGATGGCAAGCCTGATCTGATTGCCACGGAAAGCTTCAGCAATCGTGTGACGATTGCTGAAGGAAATGGCGCCGGAATGTTTTCTGTTCGGGCCAGCTATACCACCGGATTTTTCCCTGTGGCATCGGGTGCCGGAGATTTTGATCGCGATGGCAAGATTGATCTTGTAGTCGCAAATTCCGATTTAACGCTTTCGGTCATGACGGGTTTGGGAACGGGGCAATTTTTGGCTCCGTTGGCATTTGATCAGGCTGATCAGCTTTTAAGAGCTACGATCCTGGCCGACGTAAACGGCGATGGCCGAAAAGATGCTGTGAGCGCCCTGGGCAATCAATCGGGAGTCCTGGTGGCGTATGGCAACGGAGCAGGTGGTTTCGATTCGCCTAAAATTTATCAGGCGGGGAGGGATAATAGTGACGTTGCCGTCGCGGACTTCAACAAAGACAGCAGACCGGACATCGTCGTCGTTGGTGGCAATTTGCAGAGCATCGGCAGCGTCAGGCTTTTGCTTGGCGCCGCGACCGGCGATTTCAGTCTCAGCCCGCGCGACCTAAATGCCGGGCAAACGCCGTCAACAGTTATCGCAGCCGACCTGAATGCCGATAACAATCCGGATCTGGCAGTTGGGAATTACAATTCAAACAATGTTTCGATCCTGCTTGGGGATGGGCAGGGCAATTTTGCAACGGCGATCAATATTCCTGTTGGAATGTCGCCATCATCAATTGTCTCCGGCGATTTCAATAAGGATGGCAAGCTGGATTTGGCTGTGACCAATTACGGCGGCATGACATTGAGCATCCTGACAGGAAATGGCATGGGCGGGTTCAGCGTCTCAACTGTAAATGTTGCCAAAGCGCCGATTTCCATGACCGTGGCGGATTTCAATCGAGATAACAATCTGGATTTGGCGGTGATTTGCCGCGATGAATCCACGACAAGGAATCTTTATATTTTGCTTGGCAATGGAGACGGTAGTTTTCGCGTGCCGTTGCGGCTGGCGACGGAAAACTATCCCGTTTCAGTCGCGGCTGGCGATTTCACGGGCGACGGAAGACTTGATCTGGCGTTGACCGAAGTCTTGTTCCTGACAAACAGCGCTGCGACCGACCACGTCAGCATTTATTCCGGAGATGGCACCGGCAATTTCATCCGCTCCGGAACCATTCCCATTCCTACCGCTGCATACGTTGCCGCAGGCGACTTGAACAACGACGAAATGGTTGATCTGGCCATCACAACGCGTACGGGCATTTCGTCTGTGCTGACCGCATGCAATTCGACTCCGCCACAGGCCACGGTGGCAAGCGTTTCGGCGGCCAGTTATTTGCCGTTGGTGTTGGCGCCTGATTCGATTGCCGCAGCCTTTGGCGCGAATCTGGCGACAACAACGGTGATTGCTTCCGGCTTGCCTTTGCCGACGGAGCTGGCCGGAACGCGCATTGTTATCAAAGACGCTGCGGGAGTTGAGCGCAACGCGCCACTCTTTTTCGTTTCGCCGTTTCAGGTCAATTACCTGGTTCCCGCAGGATCGGCTTCCGGTTTGGCAACCGTCACGGTCGTCAGCGGCAATGGCCAGACGACCACGGGAGAAATCCTGGTTACTCCCACGCTGCCAGGTTTATTCACCGCCAACTCGGATGGTGCTGGTCCCCCGGCGGGATATTTGTTGCGGGTGAAAAGCAACGGCACACAGGTCGAAGAGCCGCTGACCACTTTCGATCCGGCGCAAGGCCGCTTTGTGCCGCGCCCGATAGATTTCTTTTCGGTTTCCAGCACGCAACCGGATCAAATTTATCTGGTCTTGTTTGGCACAGGGATTCGAAATCGTGGTTCGTTGGCTAACGTGGAAGTGGCGCTAAACGGAAGCATTAAGGCTGAAGTTCTTTACGCCGGACCGCAAGGAAATTTTGTTGGCCTGGATCAGCTCAACATTTTGTTGCCGCAAATTCGCAACACACCGACTGCTGATCTGATCCTTGTGGTTGACGGCAAACCAAGCAACAAAGTTCAGCTTGTGTTCAAGCAATGACCAACTGGGCACTTTGGAGTGCTGCGCTTTTGGCGTAGCTTTGGTAGTTGTTTCGGCAGTCGCGCTACAAATAAAGACTACCAAAGCGGTGACCAAAGTCCCCGCACTCCAAAGGCTGTGCCGCTCATTCGCCATTCACCACTTTCCGCAATGTTCGCCCTGCCAGCGTGCCACTGTATTTGCCGCCATCCATCTCCAATTTTCCGTTGACCCAGATGAAGCGCAGCCCTTCGGCTTGCAGTTCCGGCTGGTCGTATGTTGAACGATCAGCGATGGTTTTCGGGTCGAAGACGATCACGTCGGCGAAGTATCCGGTGGCCAGTTTGCCGCGGTCTTTCAGGTGAAAAGTTTCGGCAACTTGCAAACTGCTGGCTTGGATCATGCGCTCCATCGAAATGACTTTGCGGTTGATCACGTATTCCCGAATCTTGCGCGGGAAGGTCCCCCATTTGCGCGGATGACCGCCGGAACCATCACTGCCGGTCATCACCCAAGGCTGTTTCATGAAGTTTTCAATGTCGGATTCGATCATATTGAACGAAGTCGCTCCGGGACTGGTGACTTTCAAAATGTCGAGCGCGGTTTCAATAGGAGATTTGCCACGCGCTTTGGCGATTTCGTCCAGACGTTTGCCATTGATGCTGCGGTCGGCGGAATGAAGTAGCAGAGAATTCGCTCCGCCACGGCGTTTCAGGTTCTGTTCCATTTCGGCCATCAGCTTTGGGCGAATCGTAGGGTCGTCAATGCGTTTCAACAGGTCTGCTCTGCCGCCCGCTTCGGCCCAACGAGGCAAAAGTGACGCGCCCAGCCCAGTGCCGGAAGCCACATACGGGTATTGATTGGCCGTCGCGTTGATTCCTTCTGCACGAGCGCGATTGATCAGTTCGATGGCTTTGGTGCTTTGTCCCCAAACGTCCGCGCCCAAGGCTTTGATGTGGGAGATGTGAACCGGAATTTTGGCTTCGCGGCCAATGCGCAGAACTTCTTCAATCGAGCCAAGCAAGCCGATGGTGTATGAGCTTTCGTCGCGCTGATGGGTGTCGTACACACCACCAAATTGCGCGGCGACTTTGGCAAGTTCGATCACTTCTTCGGTTTTAGAATAACTGCCCGGCGCGTAATACAACCCTGTAGACATTCCAATTGCGCCTTCCTGCATTCCCTGGCGAACCAGCGTTTTCATCTTTTCCAGTTGTTCCGTCGTCGGCGCGGCATCGCTCATCCCCATTACCGCAGAGCGAACGCCTCCTTGACCGACGAACGAAGCGACGTTGGTTCCGATCTTTTGCGTCTCGAGTTGCTGCAAGGCTTTCCCCAGAGGAATACGGCTGCGGCCATCGCTTCCGATGAAAACGGTTGTCACGCCTTGCGTCAGAAAGGGCAGATTCGCGTTTCGTTGGGGACTAAACAACTCTTCGTCGGCGTGCGTGTGCGGGTCAATGAAGCCGGGAGAAACGATCAAGCCTGTGGCGTCAATCACCCGGTCGGCTGTGACGCCAGCGGCTACGGCGTCTCCGACAAAGGTGATGCGGTCGCCGGTGATGCCTACGTCGGCTTTTGTGGCTGGACTGCCGGTTCCGTCAATCACGCTGCCGCCGCGAATCAACGTGTCTACTTTCGCGGTTTTGGGCTTGGCCGTTTTCAGATTGCGCTCGAAAAAGTCGAAAGCGGCTTTGTAAATTTCGATCCAGTTTTTGTGCAGCAAAAAGTCGTGGACTTCGTCGGGAAAGACAATTGTTTCATGCGGCACTTTCAGTTCGCGCAACCGCCTGACCAAATCCACCGTTTGCGAAAACGCCACGTTCCGGTCGTCATCGCCGTGAATGAACAGCACAGGCGAGCGCCATTTTTCGACTGAACCGACCGGCGAAGCTTCCAGTGCAATTTTCACCGCATCGCGATTGCCGTATTCGATCCAGTTTGCGCCCGATAGCCGCAAGGACCAGTCGTGAACACCGTGCAGATCAACTCCGGCGGCGAACAAATCCGAATTACGCGCCAACCCCAGCGCCGTCAGATAGCCGCCGTAACTTCCTCCCCACAACCCAATCCGAGCCTGATCAATGTCCGCGCGCGAACGCAGGTATTGCGCTCCGGCCAGAATGTCCTGGTATTCCGAAGCGCCGCGCCCACCGCCATTTTTCGCTTGGCGAAACGCTCGGCCATAGCCGATGCCCAGCCGGTAATTGACCGACAGCACCGCGTAGCCACGGCTCGCCAAAAACTGATTGAAGCCGTAAGCGTTGTGGTAGTAGTACATATTGTGCCAGCCCAGCAGCATCTGTCGGCTGGGACCGCCATGCGAAAAGATGACGGCTGGCAGCTTGTCTGTAGGCTTGGCATCTTTCGGCAGGAACAACTGGCCATGAATTTCCTGACCGTCGGCGGCTTTGAAAATGACTTGCTGCGGAGTAACCAGCTTATCTTCAGGAAACTCTTTGGGAAGCGAAAAGGGAAGCTTGAGTTGAACCTCGCTCACAGTTTCTTTGCCAGTCAACTTTTCAATACCTTGCGGCGGAGTGATGACGGCAACTTGTCCTGGCGAAGAAGCTGAAGAGGAAAAGTAGGCAAGACGTTTGCCGCTTGCTGTTACAACTGGGCTCCATTCAATTCCGCTACTTTGCTTTAACGCGGTGGGGGCGCTCTGCTGAGAAACAGACAAAATGTTTAAATGTCTTCGGTCAATATCGCCACAATTCGAAGAATAAACGATTGTCCGTTTGTCTGGCGTCAGCGACATGCTTTCCCACTCACAGGAAGATGGAGTTAAAGCTTTCACTTCGCCGCCGCTTGCTGCAATCGAATACAGCCGCATCCAGCCGTCCATTTCCGAAGCGAAAACCAGCCGATCATCCGACGCCCATTGCAACAAATTCTCGCCCGCCATACGCGGCGGAGAATCCTGGGGTTGATTGCCGCTGCGCCAGATTTCTTTGGCGGCACCTGTCGCGGCGTCGGCGACCCAGATTGTCCACGGATCAGGCGCGTCCTGGAAAATTGCTCGCGGAGCGTTGCCGCGTGCAGGTTGGCGAATGAACGAGATCTTCTTGCCGTCCAGCGACCAGCGCGGTGCGGAGTCTCGATCCACCGAAGGCGCGATGTAGCGAATCGTCTGTTTTTCAAAATCGTAAACTGCAATGAAGCTGTGGGTGCTGCGCGAACTGTTGAAGGCCAGTTGTTTGCCGTCCGGCGACCAGCGCGGCGTGAAGTTCGATCCACGGGCAGCAAACAGTTGATGCGGTTCAGAACCCTCTACAATTTCGACAAGGTGAATCTGGCCGTCTTTGCTGAACACGACACGCCGGTCAGTAGGTGACACGACGGGCGAAGCGCCTTCGGCCAGCCGCCTGACGCGTCCATCTTTGACAGAAACGGCGTGAATGGCTTGCGAAGCTCCTGCTGGGTCGCTGGTCGGGTTGGGAATTTCGCCTGCGGAATTCGCTCCACCGCCGCGAACAAAGACGATCCATTCTCCGTCGTGCGTGAATTCCAGTTCGGTCAATTCCTGCCCAGTGTCTTCGTTGAACTGCGTCAATTGGCGCGCTTTGAACTCCGGCCCGTCGGCGACCCAGATATTGCGTTTGCCTTGGGCGTCGAACACCCACGCGATGCGTTCGCCCGTCGGAGCCGCAATCAGGTCAGACGGGAACGGAGAGCTTAAAACCTGCTCAATCGTGAAGCCGGTTTGTTGCGCCTCAGCGCGATGGAGACCGACGAAATAAACCAGCGCGCTTGCTGTTAAAGCCACGGCGCCGAGCGAAGCGACAAGTCGTTTGATCTTCATAGCAATTTTCCGGGAAGGTTGGTTGGATTCGCACCGGCAATCGCCGGGCACAAATGCGATTCGGCAAGAACGATAATACAGCTACAAAACACTGACAACAGCATCCACTTGCGAAGAGCGATTGGCAGCGGGTGGCGGAAAATCTTCATCACAAAAAGCTCAAAAGGCACAAAACCTCACATATATTTTGTGCCTTTTGAGCTTTTTGTGATTGCTCCTTATTCTCTTAGCCGAGGCTTGGCAGTCAGAGCAACTCCTCAACGATTGAATTGCCCGCCGAACAATCGCCGCTTGTCCACTGCCAGGATTCGTACAATCGGTAGCGACCATCCGGCAGGGCTTCGGGTGTTGAAAAACATTTACCGGTGCATAGCTCGCCGTGTTCGTTGACATGCTGGTATCGCATGTCCAGACAGCCGTTGGCATTTACGTTCGCTACCAGAGTGCCGAAACGGATGCTGCCGCCAGAATACGTCGCCCAGACGATGTCATCCTGCTGGTGATAGTGAAAGATGGTTTCGGAACTGACTTCGCCGGTTTCGGAATTGCTGACGCCTGCAAACCGGCGATTGTCGTAATTGAAGTTGGACATGGAATGAATTCAGGCGACAGCAGTTTCGGCGTGTTCGCCTTCAAAAATCAGTTGTAGATGGAACAGCCGGTTTTGCGCTTTTCTGATTTGCCGGTCTACTTGCGCCACCAGGTCGGCAAACAAATCTTCTTCCAATACTTCGGCGCTTTCGACGCGCAGCTTGAGCTTGTAAATTTCCGACGCCAATGTGTCTGAAATTTCGGTTTCCAGTTCGTTCAACCGCTGTTTGGCTTCGGCAATTTTGCGCAGTAGCAAAATCATTTCGGCAGACATTGCGCCGCTGGTTTCGACGGCTTCCAGGCTGGCCCCGGCTTCTAGCAACTCCTGCAATTTTTCTTCCGCGCCGGATTCGTAAGCGCTGTTCACTTCGATCATCAACTGGTGGCGATGCTGCCGCTCTTGCGGGCACGAAGCTAGATCAGGATGGAATTTCCGCGCGACTTCTTTGTACAGCTTTTTCAATTTGTCGGCGTGCAAACGGTTCTGACCGCAACCGACTTCGTCATCAGCCAGCGAATCTCCATCGTAATTTTCGTCGAATTCCAGGCCTTGCAGCTTGGCAATCTGCTTTTCGATCTTCGCCAGTTCATCGTACCGATGGCCGACCAGGGTCAAATACCGAACCTCAAACGCGCTCAACCCGACTTTGACACCGGCAAGTTGCGAATCGCGCTGAGAGATGTCGGCTTCCAGTTGCGCCAGTTCTTCGCGGCGGCGTTGCAATTCATGCTGTTCGCTTTGTTGACTTAGAATCAGCGTGCTCATGTTCTAGAACCTGCCCTGCAATTGCTTCAAAACATCATCGAAGGTTTGAAATTCGTGAAAGTTGATTTTGCGCTGGCGGCAATGTTCGACCAGCGAATGTTTGGCGAAAACTTCGTCGGCGACATCGGCGGCCCCACGATCGGACAGCCCGTCACCAATGAAGATTGTGTGTTCGCCGCGTTTTTTCGCCGCTTTGATCGCCACGGATTTGTCGTGTCCCCAATCGGTTTTGTCGCGGAAAACGCATTGCCATCCAACTTCTTCGTTCGGCTTCAAGGTGTTGGCTAGAACTTCCAGATGCGGAAACTCTTCACGGCGAATGAACAGGTCAATCAGTTGATGAAAGCCCGCACTCAAAATCGTCAGCGGAAGGGCTTTCGATTCACACCACGCAGCAAAAGGAACAAAGCCGGGGTCAATCCGCACTTGTTCGCGCAACAATGCTTCAGCCTCGGCAAAGGGGCGGCGAATGCTGCGCATTTCGGCGGCGATGCCTTCGCTCAGGGTCAATTCGCCGGAGCGAATTAACCGGCCAATGGTTTCGACCATCTTCGGGCCTCCGCCCAGATTCGTGGCCAAAAACACCAGGGTGTCTTTCTCAGAGATCGTGCCGTCAAAGTCAGAAAAAATATGAAGTTTAGTCATTCAAAAAGAGTAGTCAGGAATCGGTAAACGGGAGTCGGTAAAGAACATCAGTTGTTCCTTATTTCGACGCCTGCCGGAGCCTTGAATATGAATTGCGCGGCGTTGACCTGCGGGTTTTCCTGTAAGTTGGAAAACAGAAAGTCCGAACGCGAGCCGCTGCTTTCGATCAATGTCAGCCGCGCAATTTGGAAGCTCGCCGGTTCGATTTCGACCAGCAGTTCACGGAAGTCGGCTGCTCGTTTGGGAACCAGTCGCAAGACTTTGTTGCCTGCGCGCGCGGGAGCTTCTTTGGCAAATTCGATGGCTTTGAAATCGCGCCGCAAGTTGCCTCTGCCGAGCAGAAACGCAAACGGAGCCCGCATATCGCCGGAATCCTTGATCGAACTTTTGGAGGCGTACTTGTCCGCCGGAACATATTCGTAAAGCGTTTTGCCGTCGGAAATGAACAGCTTGGCTTCGGGCGAAGTGTAATCCCAGCGCATCTTGCCAGGCTTTTTCAGCAGCACGCGGCCGCTTTCGCGGCGCGTCTGGCTCCCGGAATTGTAAATCTGCGTGAAATCCGCTGACAGCGACGCCAGCTTGTTGTATTTCGCCTGCAAGCCGTCAATCAATTGGTTGAGTTCCGAAGTTTGCCCCACCGCCATCGGTTGGCAAACACAAAATAGGAATAAAATTGCGAGAAACTTTTTCAGCATTTGGTTACGGTGAAGTTTTCAACTTCAGAAAATAAGGCGGGATTATAGCCGCTGGCGGCGGGCTTTGGCGAATTGGCTTTATCTGCTTACTTCGCGGACAAACAAATCTTCCAAGGATTCACGAACAGGATTTACTGAAACGATTCGGCCACCGGCTTGCTGAGTCAGAGTTACCAATCGGGCTAAATCGTGATCGTCCTTCAGCCGAATTCGTGCAACTTCGGGCGTTGCGGAAACGACAGGGAATTCAGACAGTGCCGTTTCACTGACGCCGCTGACGACAACTTCAATTTCATTGCTGCGGGTTTTCAGGATTTCCGAAAGTTTGCCGGATTCGATCAAGCGACCTTTGTTCAAGATGGCGACGCGGTCGCACATGGCTTCGACATCGGTCAGGATGTGCGACGAAAAGAAAATCGTCTTGCCGCGATTGCGAAGGTTGACGATTAAATCGCGGACTTCGCGGCGACCCAGCGGATCAAGCCCCGACATCGGTTCATCCAGAAACAAAACTTCCGGATCGTTGATTAATGCCTGAGCCAAACCTACGCGCTGCAACATGCCTTTGGAAAATTTGCGAAGCTGTTTGTCAGCAGAATTTATCAAGCCGACAAGCTGAAGCAGTTCATCGGTTCGCTGGCTTGCTGCGGCCTTGGGCAAATCGCACAGCGCGCCGCAGTAAACCAAAAATTCGCGGGCTGTCAGGTAATCGTAAAAATACGGCTGTTCGGGCAAGTAGCCAATTCGCTCTCGTACCTTCACGTCCTGAATGTCTGCGCCCAGTATTTGCGCTTTACCACCAGTCGGGCGAATCAGCCCCATCAGGATTTTGAACGTCGTCGTCTTGCCCGCGCCATTTGGCCCAAGCAGGCCAAAGACTTCGCCGGATTCGACTTTCAGGCTTAGGCTATCCAGCGCTCGCACTGGACGTTGTCGCCAGAAACCGGTCACGAAGTCTTGAGTCAGATTTTCAGTTTGAATGGCGGTCATTGTTGCGGTTGCGGATTGTTGAGGAGTTGCAGTTGTTCTTCGCAGACTTGGCGGACGAAGCCATCGTTGCTTTCTTCGTATAGCCGCTGGAAAAGTTGGCGGGCGGTTTCGCGGTCACCGCCTTTGGCAATCATTGTCGCAGCCATCGGCTGCATCCATTCCGGTGAACCTGGCAATTGAGCGCCACGTGAGTAAGCCTCAGCGGCTTGGCGAAACTGCCCAAGTCGCCAAAACGCG